>JBEEJP010000043.1:0-10672 GCA_041169125.1 Pseudomonadota bacterium | reverse complement strand
CAAGAAAGAACGTAACTTCTTTGAAACCCGTGTGATCGAGTACCAATCTGGTGGTGCTCTGTCTTGGGATTGATGGCACTCATACACACATGTCACCGAACTTGTTCACTACCCCAACAAACACCCGCTCACGAGGTGTGGTGGTGGACTTACCCTGTTCATGGCGTTGGACCCGGGTCCAGCGCCATGAATCGTTTTGCACACACAAAAAACCGTGCAAAGCGTTTTTCACCCAATGATCTCAACTTGATCTAGGAGAACAGAAATGGCAACTGCAAAAAAACCGGCCGCTAAAAAGGTCACTGCAAAGAAAGCTGTCGCTAAAAAGCCAGCAGCAAAGAAAGTCGCGGCTAAAAAGCCAGCAGCTAAAAAAGTAGCGGCTAAAAAGCCAGCCGCTAAAAAAGTTGCAGCTAAAAAGCCAGCAGCTAAAAAAGTAGCGGCCAAGAAGCCAGCTGCTAAGAAAGTTGCGGCTAAAAAGCCAGCAGCCAAAAAAGTAGCCGCTAAGAAGCCAGCCGTTAAAAAAGCTGCCGCTAAAAAGCCTGCTGCGAAAAAAGCCGCTGCTAAAAAAGTAGCCAAAAAAGCAGTCGCTAAAAAGCCTGCTGCTAAAAAACCAGCTGCTAAAAAAGCCGCTAAAAAGCCTGCTGCAAAGAAAGCTGCGAAAGCACCCGCTGCCCGCGCACAGACCACGTTGAACCCGCAAGCTGCTTGGCCTTTCCCAACAGCAAGCAAGCCTTAATCTGTATGGATTAAAGCCACGGTTTACCGTTAGCTCAAGCCCGATGCCGCAAGGCCTCGGGCTTTTTCTTCAGCCCTTGATGACACTACCTTCCACGTCCTATCTTCGCAGCGAAAAAACAGGGGCTGTGATCGTGGACATCCACGTCATTCCCAACGCGTCACGCACCCAGGCCGATGGCGAACACGATGGGGCATTGCGCGTGCGCTTGCATGCACCACCCGTGGACGGCAAAGCCAACTTGGCATTGATCGCTTGGTTGGCTGATGCATTGAATATTGCCAAACGCGATGTCGAACTCGTTCGCGGGCAGACCTCCAAACGAAAACAGCTGCGGGTCAGCGCAGCTGCATGCTCAAAAGCGAATTGGACTGCTTTAAAAAATTAAAGCCGCCGTCGTTTTAGGAAAGGGTCAAACCATCCACGTTGTAATTTTGTGGCCCGCGCTGTGCAATCTTCAGGGCGCCCACTTGGTTCCCGAGCGCTGCACATTTGGCCAAGGACCAACCTTGCTCTAAGCCAAACAACAACGCACCGCGCCATGCATCGCCACACCCTGTGGGATCAACCACGGCAGCGGCTTTCACCGGCGGGACAAGCGTTTTTTCACCCTCGATCCACACCTCACACCCTTCAGCGCCCAAAGTAACGATCAGGCCCTTCACATGGCGTGAAATCTCTGCATGGCTCAAACCAGTACGGTCGCTCAGCATCTTGCCTTCGTAATCGTTCACCGTCACCCATGTGGCTTGGTCAATGAAACGCATCAAGTCAGTGCCATCAAACATCGGCAAGCCTTGACCCGGGTCGAACACGAAAGGAATGTCAGCAGCTTTGAGTTGCTCGGCGTGTTGCACCATGGCATCGCGACCATCGGGCGAAATGATGGCCAATTTGATGTCGGCGCGTTTTTCCACTTGGGTGATGTGCGCTTGCATCATTGCACCCGGGTGAAAAGCCGTGATTTGGTTGTTGTCACGGTCCGTCATGATCATGGCTTGCGCGGTGTAGCTGCCTTCGACTTGGCGCACATACTCGGTCGAAATACCCAGCGTTTTCAGGCGTTGCAAGTAGTCCGCCGCATCCGTCCCCAACGTGGCCATGGGCAAGGGCGTGCCGCCCAATAATTTCAAGCTGTACGCGATGTTGCCGGCGCACCCCCCAAAGTCGCGGCGCAGGGCAGGCACCAAGAATGACACATTCAAAATGTGTAATTGATCGGGCAAGATTTGCTCGGCAAATCGGCCTTCAAAGTCCATGATGGTGTCAAACGCAAGCGAGCCGCAAATCAGCGAGGCCATAAAAATACCTTAGAAAAGAAAACGTTAAGGATAAAAAACAAAAGCGCGGAAACCCGCCACACGCTTGCTCACTTTGTCATCCAAATCAAAGTTCAAGGTGCTGCGCACATCGCGCAAGGCTTGCACATGGTCTTTGCCAGACAGCTCTTGCGCGGTAAACACGCGGCGCACCAACACTTGGTCTTGCAAATCGGTCAGGCTCAACTCGAGGGCTGGCATCGCCACAGGGTGGTGTTGTGTATTTTTCAAACGCAACTGCACGGTGTAGCCGCCTTGCGGATTTTCGGTAAAGCTGCTGCTTTCAATCAACACGGCTTCAGGCTCACGCGGCCAAGTCACCTCACACGCACACAAGGTGGACAGCAAAGGACGCAAAGCGGGTTCTTCTGCCGCCAACCAATTGCGTTGGACCCACAAAAACTGAAGCATCCACAAGAGCACCAACGCAGCCGAAGCCACCACCCACGGAACGGGCCAAGCAAGCGTAGGCTCTTCAGAGGGCCGTGGGTCAGCAGCAAAAGACGTCGCCGAAGGCGGCGTGTTGACCTCAGCAGATGCCATGACCGAACGGAACAAAGAGGGCGCGTCCGCATTTGGCAGGGGCGGGGTTGGAATATCTGGCAGCGTCTCAAAATGCAAAGCCGCTTCGAACACATGCGCACAACGACCACACCGCACCCACCCTTTGGCAGCTTCAAGCTGCTGGGGCGACACCTTGAAGGCGGTCTCGCATTGGGGGCAGTGGGTAATGTGCATCAGCAGTGGGCGGTCATCAAAATCCAGCCGTCTTCAGAGTCACTCACCTGCAAGGTGCAATACGGCGCATACGCATCTTTGAGCTCTTGGGCTTGTCGCTCAAGGATACCCGCCAACACCAAATGACCACCGGCTGCTACATGGCTGCGCAGCAGAGGGGCCAACACTTTGAGCGGTGTGGCCAAGATGTTGGCCAACACGGTTTGGTAGTGGCCTGTGGCTTGGTCTGGCAAGCCTGCGTTCAAGCGCACATGGTTGGCATCCGCATTGAGCACAGTGGCCGTGACAGCCGCCTCGTCAATGTCCACCGCATCGATCGTGCTCGCGCCATGCAAGGCCGCCCCGATGGCCAAAATGCCGGAACCACAGCCGTAGTCGAGCACGCGTTGGTTGGCCACATCGTGTGTGGCAATCCAACGCAAACACATGCGGGTGGTGGGGTGCGTCCCCGTGCCAAACGCCAGACCGGGGTCTAAGCGAATGACTTTTTTAGCTTGCTCTGGAGGTTCGTGCCAAGTGGGAACAATCCAAAAATCAGGCGTGATGTCCACCGGCGCAAATTGCGACTGCGTCAAACGCACCCAATCTTGATCGGCCACGGGCTGAATGCCCAGCACTTGGCTGTTGGCAAAGAAATCTTGCAAAGCCAACAGACGTGATGCATCTTGTGCACTCGCGTCCTCAGCAAACAAGGCCACGATGCGTGAACGTTTCCAACCCTCTTTGGGCGGTGGCATACCAGGCTCACCAAACAAGGCTTGTTCGGCGTCGGTTTGCGCATCCGCGTCTTCGACCGAGACACTCAAAGCATCGAGTGCGTCCAGTGCCTCGCAAACAGCTTCCACGCTGTCTTCGGGGCACATCAGTCGCAGCTCAAACATCAGCGCTTGTGAGCGGCGAGCCACTCTTCCAAGTAATGGATGTTGGTACCACCCGCCATGAACTTGGCGTCCACCATCAACTCGCGGTGCAGTGGGATGTTGGTGTTGATGCCTTCGACCAGTGTTTCAGCCAAGGCCGTACGCATGCGTGCCAAAGCTTCGTCACGGGTGTCACCGTGCACAATGATCTTGCCAATCATTGAGTCGTAGTTTGGCGGCACATAGTAGTTGGTGTAGATGTGCGAATCCACGCGCACACCGGGACCACCGGGTGCGTGCCACATGGTGATGCGGCCGGGAGACGGGATGAACTTGAATGGGTCTTCCGCGTTGATACGGCATTCGATGGAGTGACCACGCACCTCAATGTCACGCTGGGCGAAAGGCAATTTCATGCCAGCGGCCACCATGATTTGGGTTTTCACAATGTCCACACCGGTGATGTATTCGGTCACAGGGTGCTCCACCTGCACACGGGTGTTCATTTCAATGAAATAGAACTCGCCGTTTTCGTACAAGAACTCAAACGTACCTGCACCGCGGTAGCCGATCTTTTTACAAGCATTGGCACAACGCTCACCAATCTTCTCGATCAGTTTGCGAGGGATACCGGGCGCTGGTGCTTCCTCGATCACCTTTTGGTGACGGCGTTGCATGGAGCAGTCGCGCTCGCCCAGATAGACCGCATTTTTGTGCTTGTCAGCCAACACTTGAATTTCGATGTGGCGTGGGTTTTGGAGAAACTTCTCCATGTACACCGCAGGGTTGCCAAATGCTGTGCCCGCTTCCGCTTTGGTCATTTGCACCGCATTGATCAAGGCTGCTTCGGTGTGCACCACACGCATGCCACGACCACCACCACCACCGGCGGCTTTGATGATCACGGGATAGCCCACACTCTTGGCCACGCGCTTGATCACGGCTGGATCGTCAGGCAACTCGCCCTCAGAGCCGGGGACGCAAGGCACGCCCGCTTTGATCATGGCTTGCTTGGCCGACACTTTGTCGCCCATGATGCGGATCGATTCTGCCGTGGGGCCAATGAATTGGAACCCGCTTTTTTCCACGCGCTCGGCAAAGTCAGCGTTTTCGCTCAAAAAGCCGTAGCCAGGGTGAATGGCTTCCGCATCGGTCACTTCAGCCGCCGCAATGATGGCAGGCATATTGAGGTAGCTGGCCGCAGAGGCAGCAGGACCAATACATACCGCTTCGTCGGCCAACTTCACGTATTTGGCGTCGCGGTCGGCTTCGGAATACACCATCACCGCTTTGACACCCAGCTCGCGACAGGCGCGTTGGATGCGCAGCGCGATTTCGCCACGGTTGGCGATCAGGATTTTTTTAAACATGGAGGATCCGCCTGTTATTCAATGATAAACAGGGGTGCGCCGTATTCCACAGCTTGGCCGTTCTCAGCCAAGATTTTGGTGATGGTGCCGGACTTGTCTGCTTCGATCTCGTTCAAGATCTTCATCGCTTCAATGATGCAGATGGTGTCGCCTTCTTTGACTTGCTGGCCCACTTCGGCAAACGCTTTGGCGCCTGGGCTAGACGCACGGTAGAACGTACCGACCATGGGAGACTTGACGATATGACCGCTAGGCGCGGCTTCTGCGGCAGGAGCAGCAGCGGGGGCGGGTGCAGCAGCGGCGGCTGGCGCGGCCACAGGTGCAGCCACAGCAACAGGTGCTGGCGCGGCCATTTGCGTCACCATCGCCACAGGCGCAGGTGCACTCTTGACGATACGGACCGTGCCTTCAGCCTCGGTGATTTCGAGTTCAGACACATTGGAGTCAGAGACCAGGTCAATCAACGTCTTGAGTTTTCGCAAATCCATAACTACATCCTATTTGTTGTAAATAAGACGTTAATTTACACCAATTTCGAAATCTCTACCCATCTGAACGCCTCAAACCACCCATTTATTGATATCGCTCGGTGTTAATTTCCCCAAGTGACGTTGAATCAAGTCGCCTTTTGCATTTAAAACAACGGTAAATGGCAAGCCTCCGACGTCATTTCCAAGTATCTTGCTCAATTCAGTTCCATTCAAACCTGCTAGACCAATCGCATAATCCACAGGAAATTGATTCAAAAATTGACGTACGCGACTCGGTTGGTCAATCGCAAGCCCAACAACTTGCCAGCCTTTTGAATCATTTTGACGAAAGAATGCATCAATTAAAGGCATTTCTTCAATACAGGGCGTACACCACGTGGCCCAAAAGTTGATCACCAAAGGACGCCCCTGAAGCGCCTTCATCGACAAGGTCTCGCCAGACGGGGTTTCAAACTCAGCCGCCCACAACTGCGCCAAAGCATCCGCAGACAAACTGCCGCCAGCTTGTCGCTGCCAAGCCACACCTACCCCAACCGCAGCCGCCACAGCAGCCACACCGGCATACAGGATTGATCGTCTATTTGTATCGAACATCACTCAACTTCCTTCATCAATCGCTTCAACGCAGACAAGTCCCCACGGTAACTTCTCCCCTGCCCATCGGGCTTCAAGGCGCCACGCAAATCATCCAAGTCATAAATCATCAAATGCACCCCTACTTTTTGTGGCAATCCCGGACAACTGCTCACCATACTCAGCGCATCCACCGGTTCACCATGAAAGCCTTGAACCGTACTGACCTCGTAACGCACATCGTGGTCAATGAGGCTAATTTCTGCTGATTTGGGGTCATCACAAAACAACTGAAGATAAATATCAGACAAACCGGTGGCGGTACCCCGCCAAACAGCCCCGCCTAAGTGCGGCCTGAAAACCGCCATGCGCTCCATCCACACCGCCGCCAGTTCACGTAGGGCAGCCAACTCGGCCGGTTGCGTGTCCGCGCAGAACACGTCCAAATACTCACGCACCGCGTCTTCCACTTGGTCATTGCTGGGCAATGCGCTACGGGCATTCAAACCGAGCTGCTTCACAGCACGGCGTTTCGCAGGCCCGTATTCCAGACCTTCTTCCACCACCATGCGTGCGGCCGTGGCTGCAATTTCTTCTTGAACCGTATTCATATCGACAGCGATTGTCGGGCACCCAAGCTTCGCTTGCACAAGCCCTGTGTGAACACCCTCCTAAAATGCATGGATGCATATACATATTTTGGGAATTTGCGGCACGTTCATGGGTGGACTGGCTGCGTTGGCACGTGAAGCAGGCCACAAAGTCACCGGTTGCGATGCGGGCGTGTACCCGCCCATGAGCGACCAACTTCGCGCCCTAGGCATTGAGTTGATCGAAGGCTTTGGCGCCGATCAGATGGCGCTCAACCCAGATGTGTATGTGATTGGCAATGTGGTTTCACGCGCACGCCTGCCCGATGGCAGCCCCAAATTTCCTTTGATGGAAGCCATCTTAGAAAGCGGTGCGACTTACACCAGCGGCCCACAGTGGTTGGCCGAACATGTGCTGCACCACCCCAGTCAACCCCGCCACGTCTTGGCTGTGGCCGGTACACACGGCAAAACCACCACCACGTCAATGCTGACTTGGATTTTGCAGGCCGCAGGCCTAGAGCCCGGCTTCTTGGTCGGTGGCGTGCCGCTGAACTTTGGTGTCTCTGCCCGCTTGGGCCGTTTGAGCAGCCCCGCCGAGGTGGCCGCACACCAGCGCACACCGTTCGTGATTGAAGCCGATGAGTACGACACGGCCTTCTTTGACAAGCGCAGCAAGTTTGTGCATTACCACCCCCGCACAGCCATCTTGAACAACCTTGAGTTTGACCACGCCGACATCTTTGACAACCTCGCCGCGATTGAACGTCAGTTCCACCACCTCGTACGCACCGTGCCGGGCAGTGGCCGTGTGGTCGTCAATGCAGATGAAGACAGTTTGCAGCGCGTACTCGACCAAGGCTGCTGGAGCCATGTGGCCAAGTTTGGCGTCAGCCCCCATGCCGCATCCGATGGCTGGTCCATCCAAGGCGAGCCCGACAACTTTGCGGTGCTGCGTCACGGCCAAGAAGTGGGCCGTGTGCAATGGGCCATCACAGGCGTGCATAACCAATTGAACGCCTTAGCGGCGATTGCGGCGGCCGAACATGTGGGCGTCTCGCCAGCGCAAGCTGCGGCCTCGCTCAGCGAATTTCAAAACGTACGCCGTCGCATGGAAGTGCGCGGCACGGTGTCGCGCGCGGGCGGCGACATCACGGTGTACGACGACTTTGCCCATCACCCCACAGCCATTCGCACCACCGTGGACGGCCTGCGCCGTCAAGTGGGACCGGATGCACGCATCTTGGCGGTGTTTGAACCACGCAGCAACACCATGAAACTCGGCACGATGAAATCGCAGCTGCCTTGGAGTTTGGAAGATGCCGATTTGGCGTTTTGTCACTCAGGTGGTTTGGATTGGAACGCCGTGGAGGCTTTGTCCCCCATGGGCGCGCGCGCGTCTGTGGCGAGCACCGTGGATGAAGTGATTGCACAAGTGGTGGCCGCTGCAAAGGCCGGTGACCATGTGCTGTGCATGAGCAATGGTGGCTTTGGTGGGATTCACGCGAAATTGTTGGCAGCTTTGGCTGGGTAACTTCTTTCTTCTCTCTCTCCCTCGCAGAGCGGCCAGCACCTGACACGGCTTAACGTCCCTGCGGGCCGTGATGGCGCCGTATCAGGCGCTGACCACTCTGCGTGCTGAGAGTGAGCAGGCGAAGCGTTTTAGGCGGCTCCTGCTTCGCAGTTCGATGAGGCAGCGAGCGTCGCACATGTGTACGCATATAGGCATGCAACTTTTCGCACAACCCAAATGCCGAGCGCGCGGTGTCTGATTTGGCGCCATCACGGCCCGCAGGGACGTTAAGCCAAGTCAGATACCGCGCGCTCGGCGCGCATGGCAAAGAAGCCTCAACCGCGCTTGCGACGCGCCGCCACGGCCTCAGACAACACGTCCAACGAAGCCACCGAGTCATTCCAATCCAAGCAGGCATCGGTGATGCTCTTGCCGTATTCCAGCTGAGACACATCGTCTTTGCCAGGCGTGAACTTTTGCGCGCCACCTTGGATGTGGCTCTCAATCATCACGCCAAACACTTGGTGTGAGCCACTGCTGATTTGCTCAGCAATGTCTTTGGCCACCACCAACTGACGCTCGTGCTGTTTGCTGCTGTTGGCGTGGCTGCAGTCCACCATCAACGAAGCGGGCAATTTGGCTTTGGCCAACTCTTCGCAAGCGGCAGTGACACTGGCCGCATCGTAGTTAGGCGTTTTACCGCCACGCAAAATCACGTGGCAATCTTTGTTGCCCTTGGTTTGCACAATCGCCACTTGGCCGTTTTTGTGCACAGACAAGAAGTGATGCGCACCCGCTGCCGCTTGAATCGCATCGGTCGCGATTTTGATGTTGCCATCGGTGCCGTTTTTGAACCCAATCGGGGCGGAGATGCCCGAGGCCAATTCGCGGTGCACTTGGCTCTCGGTCGTGCGCGCACCAATCGCGCCCCACGAAATCAGGTCGCCAATGTATTGCGGGCTGATGGCGTCCAAGAACTCGCTACCGGCAGGAAGGCCCAAGCGGTTGATTTCAATCAGCAGCTGGCGTGCAATGCGCAAGCCTTCGTCAATGCGGTAGCTCTCATCCAAGTAGGGGTCGTTGATCAAGCCCTTCCAGCCCACGGTGGTGCGTGGTTTTTCGAAGTACACGCGCATCACGATTTCCAAGGTGTCGGCGTATTTTTCGCGTAGGGGTTGCAAGCGACGGGCGTAATCAATCGCTGCGGCAGGGTCGTGAATGGAGCATGGGCCAATCACCACCAAGAGGCGGTCATCACTGCCGTGCATGATGTTGTGAATGGTTTTACGGGTCTTGGTGATCAGCTTCTCCACCGGCGAGCCCTGAATGGGAAAGAAGCGAATCAGATGCTCGGGAGGAGGTAACACGGTGATGTCCTTGATACGTTGATCGTCGGTTTGACTGGTGTGTTCAACGTGGCTTGGATAACTGGTGTTCGTTTTCATGGTCTCGTCCTGAAGTTTGAAAAAAGTGATTGAAGAATTTGGCAAAAAAAAACCGCCGGGGATTCCGGCGGTTGGTTTGGGAGTTCAGATCGTTGGGCTACGTTCAGATCTCTCGACCGCCGTGGGGGCGTGAGATAAAAAAGTAAGCAAAGTAAAAACGGGCTGAACTCATGGATTGGAATGTA
This sequence comes from Pseudomonadota bacterium, assembly GCA_041169125.1. Taxonomy (GTDB): domain Bacteria; phylum Pseudomonadota; class Gammaproteobacteria; order Burkholderiales; family Burkholderiaceae_C; genus Limnohabitans. Next base: position 852 of record JBEEJP010000043.1, on the reverse strand, counting down.
GCACAAGCAATCTAGCAGTTTGCTGACAAATCACTGGGGTTTACGCCAGCGGCATTTATGCCGTCCCACCCACGGTCAGACCATCAATGCGCAACGTCGGTTGCCCCACGCCCACAGGCACGCTCTGACCTTCTTTGCCACACGTGCCCACACCGGGGTCGAGTTGCATGTCGTTGCCAATGAGGCTCACGCGTGTCAAGGCATCGGGACCGTTGCCCACCAACGTCGCGCCTTTGACAGGGTATTGAATTTTGCCGTTCTCCACCCAAAACGCTTGAGACGCAGAGAACACAAATTTGCCAGAGGTGATGTCCACTTGGCCGCCGCCAAAGTTGACGGCATACAAACCTTTTTTCAAACTGGCCACAATTTCCTCTGGCGACTTGTCACCCCCCAACATGTACGTGTTGGTCATGCGTGGCATGGGCACATGGGCATAGCTCTCACGGCGACCATTGCCCGTGGGCTTGACTCCCATCAAACGCGCATTCATGCCGTCTTGGATGTAGCCCTTCAAAATGCCGTCTTCAATCAACACATTGCGCTGACTGGGGTTACCCTCGTCGTCCACGTTCAGGGAGCCACGGCGATCAGCAAGGGTGCCGTCATCTAACACCGTCACACCTTTGGCCGCGACACGTTGGCCAATGCGGCCACTGAACGCGCTAGAACCTTTGCGGTTGAAGTCACCTTCCAAACCATGGCCAATGGCTTCATGCAGCAAAATGCCAGGCCAGCCTGGGCCCAACACCACACTCATCTCACCCGCAGGTGCAGGACGTGCATCGAGGTTGGTGAGCGCGCATTGCACAGCTTCGTCGACATAGGTTTGCACCAAGGCATCGTCGAAGT
>JBEEJP010000042.1:0-10871 GCA_041169125.1 Pseudomonadota bacterium | reverse complement strand
GCCGAGTTGCTTGCGCACATCGGCTTCGGCTGTAGAAGCTGTTGCCACCACTTTGGTGCCGCAAGCGGAAACCACAGTCGCGTAGATGTGCAAGTTGGTGCGGTTGACCATCAAACGCGCCACGCCTTGGTTGGCAATGCGGATACGTGTTTGACGTGCACGACGCAGACGCTGCTCTTTTTTGTTCAACATCTTGCAGCTCCTTATTTCTTCTTGGTCTCTTTGATCGTGATCTTCTCATCCGAATAACGGATGCCCTTGCCTTTGTAAGGCTCTGGGGGACGAATTGCACGAATCTCAGCGGCCACCTGACCCACGCGTTGGCGGTCAGCACCTTTGATGATGATCTCGGTTGGAGCGGGTGTCTCAACCTTGATACCTTCAGGCATGTCTTTGTTGACGGGGTGAGAGAAGCCCACAGCCAAGTTCAATTTAGAACCTTGAGCTGCAGCTTTGTAACCCACACCCACCAAAGTCAACTTCTTCTCGAAGCCTTTGGTCACACCGGTCACCATGTTGTTGACCAGTTGACGCAAAGTGCCGCTCATGGCGTTGGCTTCGCGAGAGTCATCCACTGGCGTGAAAGTCACTTGACCAGCTTCGTTGACAACCTTCACCAATGCATGCGTAGCAACCGACAGCGAACCACCGGAGCCCTTGACATTGATTTGGGCGCTATTGATAGACACGTCCACACCTTGGGGGACGGTCACAGGCGTTTTTCCTACTCGGGACATTTCAGTCTTTCCTTTAGGCTGCGGTTAAGCGACGTAGCACAACACTTCGCCACCGACACCGGTTGCGCGTGCTTTACGGTCAGTCATCACACCTTTAGGTGTGGTGACGATCGCCACGCCCATGCCATTCATGACTTGGGGGATAGCGCCGCAGCCCTTGTAAACGCGCAGGCCAGGGCGGCTCACACGTTCAATGCGTTCGATCACTGGACGGCCTGCGTAGTACTTGAGAGAAATCTCAAGCTCAGTCTTGCCAGCGTCTTTTTTGATTTGAAAACCGTCGATGTAGCCTTCGTCTTTCAGCACTTGCGCGATAGCGATCTTCACTTTGGAAGATGGCACCATCACAGTGGGCTTAGCCACCATTTGCGCGTTGCGAATGCGAGTCAGCAAGTCGGCGATTGGATCACTCATGCTCATATTGAATCTCCTGCCTATTACCAGCTGGCTTTGGTGATGCCGGGAATGTTGCCTTGGAAGGCGAGTTCACGGATCTTGGCGCGGCCAAGGCCGAATTGGCGGAACGTACCACGTGGACGACCAGTGATGGCACAACGGTTACGTTGACGTGTTGGGTTGGCGTTGCGAGGCAACTTTTGCAAACCCAAACGGGCAGCTGCGCGCTCTTCGTCGCTACGCTTGGCGTCGTTGGCGATGGCCTTCAACTCTGCGTGCTTAGCAGCGTACTTTGCAACCAAACGGTCACGCTTGAGCTCGCGCTCGATCAATGCTTGTTTAGCCACGTGCCACCTCTGTCTTGAATGGGAAACGGAAACCAGCCAAGAGCGCCTTGCACTCTTCGTCAGTCTTAGCCGTCGTGGTGATGCTGATGTTCAAACCACGCAAAGCGTCAACCTTGTCGTATTCGATCTCAGGGAAAATGATTTGCTCTTTCACGCCGATGTTGTAGTTGCCACGGCCGTCAAAGGCGCGGGCAGAAATACCACGGAAGTCACGCACGCGAGGCAAAGCCACGGTCACGAAACGATCGAGGAATTCATACATCTGAACGCCACGCAAAGTCACCATGCAACCGATAGGCTGACCTTCACGGATTTTGAAACCCGCGATCGCCTTCTTGGCCTTGGTCACCACAGGCTTTTGACCTGCGATCTTGGTGAGGTCGCTCACAGCGTTGTCCATGACCTTTTTGTCAGCCACAGCTTCGCTCACACCCATGTTCAACGTGATCTTGGTCAAACGTGGAACTTGCATGGGCGAGGTGTAACCAAACTTAGCGGTCAACTCAGGAGCCACTTTTTCACGGTAGTGTTGTTGCAGTCGTGCCATAGTTATGCCGCCTTGATTTCTTCGCCGCTGGACTTGAAGACGCGCACTTTGCTGCCGTCAGCCAGGACTTTGATGCCAACACGATCAGCCTTGCCCGTGGCGCCATTAAAAATGGCCACGTTGGACTGATGAATTGGCATTGCTTTTTCAACGATGCCACCTTGCGTGCCAGCCATTGGGTTTGGCTTGGTGTGTTTTTTCACCAAGTTAATACCATCGACCACCAAGTGGCTGTCATCTTTACGCAGCGACACAACGCCACGCTTACCTTTGTCACGCCCAGTAAGGACGATGACTTGGTCGCCTTTGCGAATCTTGTTCATTGTTAGCCCTTACAGAACTTCAGGAGCCAATGACACGATCTTCATGAACTTCTCAGTACGCAACTCGCGCGTCACTGGGCCGAAGATACGGGTGCCGATAGGCTCCAACTTTGCATTGAGCAACACTGCTGCGTTGCCATCGAATTTAACGAGCGAACCGTCGCCACGGCGGATGCCTTTGGCAGTACGAACCACCACCGCGCTATACACCTCGCCTTTTTTGACGCGGCCGCGTGGAGCAGCTTCTTTTACGCTCACCTTGATGATGTCACCAACGCTTGCATAGCGACGCTTTGAACCGCCGAGCACCTTGATGCACAGAACGGACTTCGCGCCGGTGTTGTCAGCGACATCTAACCGAGATTCAGTTTGGATCATTTCAATATTCCCAACTTGCATCAGTCTTTGCACAGCTTGTCGCCGCACGCCGAACCGATCAGTCTTGGGCCCGTCATCCACGCCGCGAACCACTCGCAACGCTTCAACTTGGGGCAGATAAACCCCGCTTTTTTAGCGGAGCCGCAGATTATGCCATAACTTTTTGGGCTGCGTCAAACTTTTTTTATGAATCTTTTAGCTTTGACCGACAATTCCCACATGTCTACACCCTCTACCCCCCCTCAAACCCTCGCATTCATTGGTGGCGGCAATATGGCCAGCGCCATCATTGGCGGCCTCATCCAGCAAGGCACGCCTGCCGATCGGATCTTGGTGGTTGAGCCTTTTGAAGAAGCCCGCCAGCGCCTACAAGCCCAGTTTGGCGTACGCGTCTTGCCCCACGCCGACACACCACTGGCCGAGGCAGGTCTGGTCATTTGGGCCGTCAAACCTCAAACCTTCAAAGAAGCAGCCCAACAAACACGCGCTTTTTGCACGCAAGCCTTGCATTTGAGCGTGGCCGCCGGCATTCGCAGCGACAGCATTGCCAGCTGGCTTGGCACCCAGCGCGTGGTACGCGCCATGCCGAATACGCCAGCCTTGGTGGGACTGGGTCAAACCGGCCTATTTGCTCGCTCGGCCGTGACAGCCGCCGACAAAGCATGGGTCGAGCAAGTGGTCGCCACCACCGGCGCTTTGTTGTGGGTGAAAGACGAACCTTTACTGGATGCCGTCACCGCCATTTCAGGCTCTGGACCTGCTTATGTCTTCTTCTTCATCGAAGCCATGGTCGAAGCCGGGGTCAAGATGGGACTGAGCACCGAACAGGCCACACAACTGGCCATTGGCACCTTTGAAGGCGCCGCTCAGCTCGCCAAAACAGCCCACGAGCCCCCGTCCGTGCTGCGTGAACGCGTGACATCCAAAGGCGGCACGACCTATGCCGCCCTGACCTCCATGCAAGCCGCCCATGTGGGCGAGTTGTTTCAAGCCGCGCTCAAAGCGGCACAACAACGCGCGCACGAACTTGGCGACGAATTTGGGTCGTAAGATTTCACACCCTCTGTGGTGCGACAATATTCCTGTTGATTTTCAAAAACATTGACTCCATGAACAAACTTCTTCTCTCTCTCTTGTCGGCAGCAGCCTTGGGCCTGCCATTGACCTCTGTGGCACAAGCGCCTGCGGCTCCCGTCGCGCCCGCTGCTCAACCTGAACAAGCCGCAGCCCCCTCTGTGGCCAGCACAGACCCTGCTGCCACCACCACGAAAAAAGCCAAAAAGGCCAAGAAAAAGAAATTGAAAAAGAAGAAGTCTAAAAAAGCCAAGGCACACTGAGCCAACCCGCTTCACTTCTCAACAAAAAGCGCTTGGGGCAACCGCCGCAAGCGCTTTTTTTATGGGCTGAGCAGCCAAGACTTCAACGCAAGGCGTAGCCCACGGCGATACCGGCAAACACAGTGGCCCCCAACCAATGGTTGAGGCGAAACGCTTTGAAACACCCCTCGCGCGAGCGATCTAGGATGAGCAAAAAGTGCCACACCGCTTGCAACCCAGCCAAGCACAAGGCCAAACCCCAATGCCAACTCAACCGCGCAGAGGCCAACAAGCCGTACCAACCACAGAGGTAGACCGCGTAAAACGCCATGATGGCCGATATGTCGTGTCGTCCCAGGGTGATGGCCGACGTCTTCATGCCAATGCGAATGTCATCGTCACGGTCAACCATGGCGTACTCGGTGTCATAGGCCAACACCCAGAATAAATTGAACAGCATCAATCCCCAGGCTTGCATGGGCACAACGTCGATCAGCGTTTGCAAGTTGATGTCTTGCCAAGCCAAATCGGCACCCCCCACCGCGGCAAAGGCCAAGGGAATGCCAAAGCTGAACGCCACACCCAGCACCGCTTGTGGCATGGACACATGGCGCTTGGCATAGGGGTAGATCAACGTCACCCCCAAACCTGCAAACGACCACACGATGGCCGCTGGATTGGTGGTCAGCACCAAGCCGAAAGCGGCCAACGCCAACAAAGCACCTACCCACAAAGCCTCACGCACCGACACGGCACCACGTGTCACAGGGCGTTCAGCGGTGCGTTTGACATGACGGTCAAAGTCACGGTCTGCCACATCGTTGATGCAACACCCTGCACTGCGCATGAGGACGGTGCCCAACACAAACACCGTCAGCAAATGCCACCCAGGCCAGCCCGACGCTGCCGCCCACAACGCAGACAGCGACGGCCACAACAACAGCAACCACCCAGCAGGACGGTTCCAGCGGATCAAATCCAAATACAAAGCGAAGCGCTCACGCATTGACATACCTATCAAGACAATCGGGTCACGCCCGGCAAATCGCAGGCGTAAATGGCATTGCGCAACGCAGCAATGGCCTCGTAACGCGTGAAGCTACGCCGCCACGCCAACACCACGCGACGCGTGGGTGGCTCGCCACCTTTGTCATCGGCGATGGGCAAATAGCGCACATAGGTTTCTTCACTCTTTTTGCGCTTGGCTTGCGTGGCCAGCGCCTCTTTGGGCACGCTCAAACGTGGCACCAACGTGACCCCCATGCCGGCCGCAACCATGTGTTTGATGGTTTCCAAGGATGAGCCCTCAAAGCTCTTTTGGATGCCCTCTGCATTGCTAGAAAAACGCGCAAACTCGGGGCACACCTCCAACACATGGTCACGAAAGCAATGGCCATTGCCAAGCAGCAACATGGTTTCGTTTTTCAAAGCATCGGCACTGATTTGCTTTAAAGCAGCCAAAGCATGGTTGCTCGGCACGGCTGCCATAAAAGGCTCGTCATACAAAGGTGCCGTGGCCAAGCCTGTATCGGGGAAAGGCTCGGCCATGATGGCGCAATCAATCTCTCCGGTGCGCAGCATTTCAAGCAGCTTGACGGTGAAGTTTTCTTGCAGCATCAGTGGCATTTGTGGCGTCTTAGCAATCGCTTGACGCACCAAGCTTGGCAACAAATACGGACCAATGGTGTAAATCACGCCCAGCTTCAAAGGCCCAGCCAAAGGGTCTTTGCCACGCTTGGCAAGTTCTTTGATATTAGCGGCTTGCTCCAACACGCTTTGCGCTTGGCGAATGATCTCTTCGCCCAAGGGCGTGACGGCCACTTCGTTGGCGCTGCGCTCAAACAGCTTGACGTCCAACTCTTCTTCTAATTTTTTGATCGACACCGACAGCGTGGGCTGCGACACAAAACACGCATCCGCCGCACGGCCAAAGTGCTTTTCACGGGCCACGGCCACGATGTATTTGAGTTCGGTGAGGGTCATGGTTTTAAGCCTTCAAGAAATCAGATTTTCCACCCAGCCAGCGGCTCACATGCCGCTCGGCCAACTCTGGGTACTTGTCCAACATCAGCGGGGCCAACTCTCGGGCCCATTGCAGCAGCTCGCCATCTTCCGCCAAGTCGGCAAAGCGTAACAGTGCGGCACCCGACTGGCGTGCGCCCAAGAACTCGCCAGGGCCGCGAATGTCCAGATCGCGTCTTGCAATTTCAAAACCATCCGACGTTTCCACCATGGCACGCAAACGCTCACGCGCAGTTTCGCTCACACGACCGCTCTCGCCCGTGGCGTACATCAACACACACGCAGAGGCTGCCGCACCGCGCCCCACACGACCCCGCAGCTGATGCAACTGACTCAAGCCAAAGCGTTCGGCATGCTCGATCACCATCAACGAGGCGTTGGGCACATCCACCCCCACCTCAATCACGGTGGTGCTGACCAACACCCCCATGGCACCGCTTTCAAACTGAGCCATGACGGCTTTCTTCTCGGCAGGTGGCATGCGCGAATGCAGCAAGCCCACCAACACTGGCTTGACGCCGGGCGGGTTGAGCGCCTCGGTCAGCAACGCATGGGTTTCGGTGGCATTGGTCAAGTCCAGCGCTTCGCTTTCTTCAATCAAAGGACACACCCAATACACCTGACGGCCTTCATCCAACTGATGACGAATGCGCGCAATCAACTCATCGCGCCGTGCGTCAGACACCAGCTTGGTCACCACGGGCGTGCGCCCGGGCGGTAGCTCGTCCAAGGTCGACACATCCAAATCCGCGTAATAGCTCATCGCCAAGGTGCGGGGAATGGGTGTGGCGCTCATCATCAACATGTGCGGCTCTTGCGCCGACAAGCCATCGTGCGCGTTCATCTTTTCGCGCAGGGCCAAGCGCTGTGCCACGCCAAAGCGGTGTTGCTCGTCAATGATGGCCAAGGCCAAATTTTTAAACTGAACTTGCTCTTGAATCACAGCATGTGTGCCCACCACCAAAGCGGCTTCACCACTCGCAATGAGCCCCAACATGTCGGTGCGTTCTTTTTTCTTTTGGCTGCCCGTGAGCCATGCCACGCGTTTACCCAAGGGCGCGAGCAAAGGCTCTAGCCAAGCAATGAGTTTGCGAAAGTGTTGCTCGGCCAAAATTTCGGTAGGCGCCATCAAGGCGCACTGCCAGCCACCGTCCATGGCCACCGCAGCCGCCAAAGCGGCCACCACGGTTTTGCCGCTGCCCACATCGCCTTGCAACAAACGGTGCATCGGCACTTGGCGCATGAGGTCTTGCGCAATTTCTTCACCCACACGGCGTTGTGCGCCCGTGAGTCCGAATGGCAACACGCCCAACAACTGCTCGTGCAAACCGCCTTTTTTCAGCACCAACGCAGGCGCACGCAATTCGTCACGCGCGCGCTTGGACTGCAGCTGCGACAGCTGCTGCGCCAGCAACTCTTCGGCCTTCAACCGTTGCCACGCGGGGTGCGTGCGGTCTTCTAGTTGCGCCAGCGACACATCGGGCGTGGGGTGATGCAAAAAGTGCAGCGCTTGCTCCAAACTCCACGCCTTCGCGTCAACACGCATGGCCGAACGCGGCATGTGCTCAGGCGGAATCGTCTCGACAAACGCACCGTGTCGCGCCGCATGCACCAAGCCACTGTGCACCGCCTTGCGCAAATACACCTGCGGCAACCCAGCTGATGTGGGGTACACCGGCGTCAAGGCATTGGGCAGCTCGCCACCGGCCATGTGAAAACTGGGGTGCATCATGGTGCGCCCCATGAAGCCACCCTTGATTTCGCCGCGCAAGCGCACACGATTGCCCACAGCCAGCGCCTTTTGTTGAGAGGGGTAAAAACTAAAAAAGCGCAACGTGCAGGTGTCAGACCCATCGTCCACCACCACCAGCAATTGACGTCTGGGTTTGTAAGCCACCTCACACGACACCACCGTGGCCTCGATTTGTGCGGTGTCGCCCTCGCGCGTGTCGGCCAGTCGCACGAGGCGCGTTTCGTCTTCGTAACGCAGCGGCAAGTGCAAAGCCAAATCAATGTCGCGGTCCAGCCCCAGCTTGCGCAACGCTTTTTGCGGGGCGGAGAGCGGTTTGATGGCCGTTTTGGCTTCAGGCATCACGGATGGCTTGGCGCGAGTCATGGGACAATTGTGCCTCTGTCATTTGACCCCTTTCAACTTGGAACGGGCCCGTCCGGCCCTCAAGCACATGTCACACACGTACACGCTCAGCGATTTCGATTTCGAACTGCCTGAGTCCCTGATTGCCCAGCACCCCGCCTCTGAACGCAGCGCCTCGCGTTTGCTCGATGGCCGCCACGCTGAGTTTGCCAACCGCACCTTCAAAGACCTGCCCACGTTGCTCAAGGCTGGCGATTTGCTGGTGTTCAACGACACCCAAGTGGTCAAAGCCCGCTTGTTTGGGAAAAAGACCACCGGCGGGAAAGTCGAACTGTTGGTCGAGCGCGTGCTCACCAACCACGAAGTCGTGGCCCACATGAAGGTGAGCAAAAAGCCCCCCGTGGGCGGCGTGCTGCACATGGCGGGCGGGCCCCATCAGGGCGGTTTTACCGCGACGTTGTTAGGCCGTTGGCCGAACGTTGACGGGCAGCTGTTTCGCTTTCAGTTCAGCGACGAGCCGCACACGCTCATGCAACAACACGGCCACATGCCTCTGCCGCCCTACATTGAGCGCCACCAAAACACGGCGGACGCCGAACACGAAACGGAAGAAGACAAGGCCGAGGACGAACGTCGCTACCAAACCGTGTTTGCCAAACACCCCGGTGCTGCTGCCGCGCCTACCGCAGCGCTGCACTTTGACGAAGGCGTGTTGCAAGGGCTAGAAGCCCAAGGCGTGTCACGCGCCAGCGTCACGCTGCATGTGGGGGCCGGCACGTTCCAGCCCGTGAAGACCGAGAACTTGGCCGAGCACCGCATGCACAGTGAGTGGTACAACATCCCACCCGAAACCGTGCAAGCCATTGCCGATTGCCGCGCACGCGGGGGACGCGTGGTAGCCGTCGGCACCACCAGCGTGCGCACGCTGGAGAGCTGGGCACAAAGTGGGCTGACCAGCGGCGACACACAAATTTTCATCACCCCAGGCTTCACCTTCCAAGTGGTGGATGTGCTGATCACCAACTTTCATTTACCCAAGAGCACCTTGCTCATGCTGGTCAGTGCGTTTGCAGGGTTCGAGCACATGCACGCGCTGTACCGCCATGCCATTGCCCATCAATACCGTTTCTTCAGCTACGGCGACGCCATGCTGCTAGAAAAAACCTCTGCATCCAGAACCGCTTGAAAGACGCCCCATGTTGAAGTTTGACGTTCTCAAAAAAGACACCTCCAGCCATGCCCGCCGCGGCACGCTCACACTCAACCACGGCGTGGTGCAAACGCCCATCTTCATGCCCGTGGGCACCTACGGCACGGTCAAAGGCGTGATGCCACGCAGCCTTGAAGAGATGGGTGCGCAAATTATTTTGGGCAACACCTTTCACCTGTGGATGCGTCCCGGCCTCGATGTGATGCAAAGCTTTGGTGGCCTGCACGACTTTGAGCGCTGGCACAAACCCATCCTCACCGACAGCGGTGGTTTCCAAGTGTGGTCACTCGGGGCCATGCGCAAAATCACCGAAGAAGGCGTGACGTTTGCCTCGCCCGTGAATGGCGACAAACTGTTCATGTCGCCCGAGGTGAGCATGCAGATTCAAACCGCGCTCAACAGTGACATCGTGATGCAGCTCGATGAGTGCACGCCGTACGAAACCAACGGCCACCTCACCACAGAGGCCGAAGCACGCAAGAGCATGGAGATGAGCCGTCGCTGGGCCGTGCGCAGCAAGGATGAATTTGCGCGCCTTGAAAACCCCAATGCTTTGTTTGGCATCGTGCAAGGTGGCATGTTCACCAACCTGCGCCAAGAGTCGCTGGAAGCATTGGTGGAAATGAACTTCCCCGGCTACGCCGTGGGCGGGGTAAGCGTGGGCGAACCCAAAGAGCAAATGCTTGAAATCATGGCGCACACGCCACACCGTTTGCCCGAAAACAAACCGCGCTACCTCATGGGTGTGGGCACCCCCGAAGACTTGGTGCAAGGCGTGGCCGAAGGTGTGGACATGTTTGACTGCGTCATGCCCACCCGCAATGCACGCAACGGCACCATCTTCACCCGCTACGGCGACTTGAAGCTGCGCAACGCCCGCCACAAGTCAGACCACGGGCCACTCGACAGCACGTGCACCTGCTACACCTGCGCTGGCCACACACGCCCCGATGGCTCGACCAGCGGTGGTTTTAGCCGCGCGTACCTGCACCACTTGGACCGTTGCGGCGAAATGCTCGGCCCCATGCTGACCACCGTGCACAACTTGCATTACTACCTGAACCTCATGCGCGAAGTGCGCGAGGCTTTAGACGCAGACCGCTTTGACGCCTTCCGTGCGCAATTCAAAGCCGACCGCGCACGCGGGGTTTAAACCTCGGTGGTGAACACCGTCAGCACGCCGGTGTAACCGTGCAACTCTTGGTGGGCAATTTCGCCTCCGGCAAAGAAACCCACCAACGACACATCGCCCAAGGCGCGACGGACGATGTGCATTTCAGCACTTTCACCACCAAAGTGGGGGCCCCCTCGCCCAGCGCAACTCACGTAGATCGCACCCGCCATGCGCCGCGCAGGATGGGGATTGATGTTCACGTCTTCGCTCAAAGCGCCCGCCAAATCGGCGGTCATTTCTTCTGGCTCTAAGGCTTCACGAATTTCCGCGCCAATGCGCATCAAATCTGCACGTGCCGCTGCAGCATTGCGCTGGCAAAACGTGAG
>JBEEJP010000041.1:0-11136 GCA_041169125.1 Pseudomonadota bacterium | reverse complement strand
TCATGGGGCTCGCGGGTGGGCCGCACTGTTTGGCCATGTGCGGTGCGGCGTGTGCAGGCATTGGCCGCGCGGCACAAAAACAAACCGGTGGGCAGGGCGTCTGGGCCATGCTGCTGTTTCAGTTGGGTCGCGTCATTGGCTACAGCGCCTTGGGCGCATTGGCGGCCAGCACCATGCAGGGCGTGGGTTGGCTCAGTACGCAGTCTGCGGTGTTTCGTCCTTTGTGGACCTTGCTGCACATCGTGGCCTTCATGGTCGGGGCTTTGTTGCTTTGGCGCGGTGAGCAACCCATCTGGCTAGAAGATGTAGGACGCGGTATCTGGCGACGTGTACAAACCATGACAGCTCACCTCAAGCTGCGTCACGGGGGCGCTGTGGTGTTGGGCGCTTTGTGGGCCTTGATGCCTTGTGGTTTGCTTTATGGCGCGTTGTTGGTTGCGGCACTCAGCAACAGCCCGATGGAGGGCGCGGGGGTGATGGCGCTCTTTGCTTTGGGTAGTGCTGTGGTGTTGACCGTGGGCCCGTGGATTTGGTTGCGCCTGCGCGCTGGGCAAGTGATGAACACCGGCAGCGGGGCGTGGGGCGTGCGTTTGGCCGGCTTGGCCTTGGCTGCCAGCTCGGGCTGGACTTTATGGATGGGGCTGGTGGAATACCAAGCACCGTGGTGCTTGGTGCCGCAGTGATCAGCTGCTGATGCCTTTGTAAAACATATAAGCCGCCAGCACATACAACACGCTGGCAAACACACGTTTGAGTTTTTTCACAGGCAAGCTGTGCGCGGCTTTGGCCCCCAGCGGAGCGGTGAACACGCTGCACGCGGCAATCACCACCAGCGCGGGAATCCAGATGAAACCAAAAGCGTCTTCAGGCAAACCTTCCACCGATAGGCCACTGATGATGTAGCCCGTCACGTTGGCCACGGCAATAGGAAACCCCAAAGCCGCACTGGTGGCCACGGCATTGTGAATGGCCACATTGCACCAAGCCATGAACGGCACGCTGATAAAACCACCACCGGCGCCGACCAGGCCCGAAATAAAACCAATCACGCCCCCTGCACCCATCAAGCCCGCCGTGGCGGGTACTTGGCGCGTAGGGGCTGGTTTTTTGTCTAGAAACATTTGTGTGGCCGAGAAGCCCACAAACAACCCAAAGAAGATGGCCAGGTAAGCGCCTTTGAGCAAGGCGAACACCCCTAAGCTGCCGATCATGCTGCCCAGCACGATGCCAGGGGCGAGGCCCTTGACCAAATCCCAACGCACCGCGCCGCGCTTGTGATGCGCACGCACGCTAGAGATAGACGTGAAGATGATGGTGGCCATGGACGTGGCGATGGCCATCTTCACGGCGAGGTCTGCATCCACGCCGCGCTGTGTGAGCATGAACGTGATGAACGGCACCATGATCATGCCGCCGCCAATGCCAAGCAAGCCCGCTAAAAAACCAGTGCATGTACCCAACAGGGCGAGTTCGATGATGAGTTGGGGTTGGAGGTCCATCGGGTGCAGGCCTTAAAAAGTAAAAGGTGTCTGCAAGGATCCTCAAGGCCGTCATCCTGAACCGGGGGTTCAGGTGGGCGAGGTCAGGTCAACGTTGGGTTCATCTGACGCGAGACGATCACGCTCATCAACCGATGTTCCAAGCCCGAGCTCAATGAGCATTGGTTCAAGGAAATATAAAGCCCCAAGGACTTGCAGACGCGGTGATTGTAGGCCTGCTTAGATGAGTTGGTTGTCGCGTGCGAGCACCGCATCCATGCGTTGCAACAGGCTGTGCAGGTCGGTGTTGGAGGTACCGCTGTCGCCGCTGACTGGCGCAGCCGCTGGACGGTCGGTCAGGTCAAATGCCAAATTGAGTGCGGCCAACACGGCAATGCGGTCGCGGGCTTTGATCTTGCCTGCATCGCGAATCTTGCACATGGCTTCGTCCACCTTGCCCACTGCTTCGCTTAAGCGTGTTTCTCCCCCCTCGGGGCAACCCAACACATAACCTTGGCCCATGATTTGAACTTCAATTTGCTTCATGCAGCGTCCTTGGTCTCTGAGCCTTGGGGCAGGCGATCAATCAATGCGTCAATGCGGTGGCGCGCAGCGCCCAAGCGAGACTTCAGCAAGTCACGCTCGTGCGTGAGCTCTTGCACTTGGGTGGCCAGCAAGGCATTGGTGCGCTGCAACTCTTCGTGACGCAGCAGCAAATGCTCAACGCGCTGGGCAATTTGATCGATCAGGGATGTTTGTGACATGGCCTCGCATTTTAAGGTGGCTGCAAGGTTAATTGCTAAAATTGTCAATGTTGGTGCTCGCAGTGTGGTTCACACGCTGCAGTTCAACGGGAAGCAGGAAGGTCGCGTCGACGTGCTCGGCAACACCCAACCTGCGCTGCCCCCGCAACGGTCAAGCGGACGAGCCCTTGGGCTCCGCTTCTGTCACACAAGCCACTGAGCGCCTTGAACAAGCGCTTGGGAAGGCGACAGAGGTAGTCTCCGCCAGCCCGGATACCGGCCAACAAGGTGGTGGTGCGCCTCAAAACGCGCCGCTAAATCGCTCAAGCACTGTCGGGGAAGGCGGTGAGAGCACATACTCGGTTGGTTTTAATCATGAAGAAATCTATTCGTCTGAGCGCGCGTGGCTTTGCGCCTGCGCTTTCTGTGTTGTCTTTGGCTGTGGCTGCGTCGGTACAGGCGCAAAGCATTGAAGTGAACCCTGTTGTCATTTCCGCCTCGCGCATGGGGCAGCCTTTGTCTGAAGCCTCTGTGGTGGTGGACGTCATTTCCCGTCAGCAAATTGAACAATCAGGTGCATCGAGTATCACTGAGTTTTTGGATTCGGTCGGTGGTATGGGCGTTAATCGTTTGTACGGTCGTTCGGGGGTAGATGCGTCAGTGGATATTGGCTACTTAGGACAGTCGGGCTCCCAAAATGTATTGATCTTGATTGATGGTCAACGCGTTAGCAGTGCGGACTCGTCAGGGAGTAAATTTGCACAGTTGCCCATGAGTGCAATTCAGCAAATAGAAATTCGCAAAGCAAACGGTGGAGTGCTGTTTGGTGATAGGGCTCAGGGTGGTGTTATCAACATCATCACTCGCACAGATTCTGCAAAAGCCGTGGATTTGAGCGTTGGTAGTTTTGGGTATCAGAAACAAGATGTATATCTTGGATTTCAAGTGGATCAAACGCGCGGTAGTGTTTCATTGATGAATGCCAAAGTAGATGGGTATCGCCAATTCAGTGAAGTTGACCAGCGTGCAGCGCAAGTTAGATTGGCTAATAGTTCAGAGTTAGGTCGAGTGTCATTTTTTGTTCGTGGTTTTGAAGAGAATGCGAATTTGCCAAGTTATCTCACGAAAGCGCAATTTGAAGTCGACCCCAAACGAATTGGTGCTTATCCTGTATCAACGGAGCGCTCAGGCGTTGCGACAGGTTTGAAATATGAGCGAGCATTAGAGGGCGATGATCTTGTGTCGATTGACGCATTTCATCAAGAGCTGAAAGATAAAACCTACGACACCATCAGAAACACTAAAACCTCAATTAACCCAGAGTACAAGACGACTTGGCGTGGGAATCAATGGGTTGTTGGAGGTGAATTTTCCGAGGCTCAGGCTAACACGGATACAAAAAAACAAGTGGGACAGCAAACGCAATCTGTATTCGTCCAAGCGTTTCATCCGCTAACCAAGAAAACAACCCTTGACGCAGGGGTGCGCACGCAACGTGCCGACAGTAATTTCCAAACAGCTAGTGGTGCACCAACGACTTCTGCAATGGCTCACAAAACTGGCGCTTCCGTTGGTGCCTTGATCCAATTGACTGACATGTCTTCGTTGCGTGCAGGTGCTTTGACGGGTTTTCGTTTCCCGAATGCGGATGAGTTGTACACATTCAATCGGTCAACTTATGCGCTCCTAGAAATCAATCCAACGATTAAACCGATGTCAACACGCGAGCATTTTTTGCAGTTTGAACAGCGCCATCAATCAGGAAAGTTCGCTGCGCACTATCGCCATATTGACGCTTCAGATGAAATCGCTTATCAATACAACTGTGGCTTAGTGGGAGGTGTGGCCGCCTCATGTAACAGTAATCTTTATGACACTCAACGGTCGATACTTTCGCTGAGTTCAGATTGGAAAATGAGTGCATCTGCAACACTGAAAGCCAGTGTTGATATTGTCGATGCAACAATTGCTACAGGTTCAAACGCCGGTCATCGAATTCCGCTGACTCCCAAACAAGTCGTTCGACTGGGGTATGAGCAAAAAATTCGGGATTACATCATCATGTCTTCTGCCAATCGTCGAAGTGGGATGATGCAGGCCAGCGACCAGTCTGCTTCCAATCCGGAAATCCCCTCTCGTACAGTGGTGGATCTTGGTGTGAGAACGCAGCTCTCGCAAACCATGTCTGGATCTTTGTGGGTGCGTAATTTGTTGAACAAGTCCTATTACGACTATGCAACCTACAACGGCATCTATCCTGTAGATGGGCGAGGTGTGTTTGCAAATCTGAAAGTCACTTTCTGACGTTAGATATGTTGTTACCTGTTCTTCCCCAACGCATCGTCTGCCTCACCGAGGAAACGACGGAATGGCTGTACATGCTGGGGGAAGAGGCGCGCATTGTGGGCATCTCGGGTTACACCGTGCGCCCGCGTCGTGCGCGTGAAGAAAAACCCAAGGTGAGTGCGTTCTTGAGTGCCAAGATCGATCAAATCTTGGCGCTCAAGCCTGACTGCGTGTTTGGCTTTTCAGATTTGCAGGCCGACATTGCCGCCTCGCTCATTCGCGCAGGCGTGCAAGTCACCGTGTTCAACCAGCGCAGCGTGGACGAGATTTTTGCCATGCTCTACCAAGTCGCCGCCATGGTGGGGCAGGCCGAGCAAGGCATGCAACGTTTGCAGCAAATGCGTGAGCAACTCCAACGCATCGAAAGCACCGCTGCGAAGTTCAAGCGCCGACCCAAGGTGTATTTTGAAGAATGGGACAACCCACACATCAGCGGTATTCGTTGGGTGAGCGAACTCATTCGCATCGCAGGTGGCGACGACTGCTTCCCCGAGTTGGCGCAAATGCCCATGGGCAAAGACCGCATCATCGCTCAAGCGCAAACCATCATTGACCGCGCGCCTGACATCATCATTGGCTCACTCTGTGGCAAAAAATTTCGTCCTGAAAACGTCGTCGCGCGCCAAGGCTGGGGCAGCGTGCCCGCTGTTCGTAATCACCAAATTTTTGAAATCAAATCTGCTGACATCTTGCAGCCAGGGCCTGCGGCCTTGACCGATGGCGTGGCGCAGTTGCACCGCATCATGCAGCAGTGGGAGGCGCAGCATGCGTAAGGCTTGCGCTCTCATCGCCTTGCTGTGCAGCATGGCTGCGAATGCCGTGGTCATTCGTGATGATCGCCAGCATGAGGTGAACATCGCCAAGCCGCCGCAGCGCATTGTCAGCTTGCTGCCCTCGCTCACTGAAACCGTCTGCGCGTTAGGCCAGTGCCAAAAGCTGGTGGGCGTAGACCGCTACTCCAACTGGCCCGACAGCTTGGCCAAGCTGCCCCGTGTGGGAGGGGGCATTGACCCCAATATCGAAAGTGTGGTGGCTCTCAAGCCCGACCTCGTGCTCATGGCCACCTCGGCGCGTGGGGCCGAGCGGTTTCAGTCTTTGGGCCTGACCGTGTTGGCGCTTGAGCCACGCACGCATGCCGATGTGCAACGCGTCATGCGCTTGGTGGCGCAAGCGCTGGATGTGCCTGTGCAAGACAGCGATCGCGTGTGGCGCCATATCGACGCGGCGGTGAATGCCGCGGCTCAATCCATCCCCGCGCAAGCCAAGGGGCAGCGGGTGTACTTTGAAGTCAGTCGCACGCCCTATGGCGCGAGCGAATCCTCATTCATCGGCGAGACCTTGCAACGCTTGGGTATGCGCAACATCTTGCCCGCCAGCATGGGGCCGTTTCCCAAACTCAATCCTGAGTTCGTGGTGCGTGCGCAGCCCGACCTCATCATGGTGGGCGACAGCAACTTTGCCGACATGCAAGCACGCCCTGGCTGGCCCGCCATGCGGGCCATGCGTGAGCAACGCGTGTGTCATTTCAAACCGCAAGACTCCGATGTGCTCGTGCGCGCCGGCCCTCGCATGGCCGAGGCCGCACGCCTGATGGCGCAGTGCATTGCCACCGCACCCAACGCGAAGGGGCGGCCATGACCGACACAAGCAACCGCATGGTGTGGCGCATGGCCGTGTGGCTGACGCTGTTGTGTGGGCTGGGCATCGCCGCAGGCACCTTGGTGGGCAGCACGGGCCTAGAGAGCTGGGCGCACGCTTGGCATGACGGTGTGGCCCAGCAAATCGTGTGGGACATTCGTTTGCCGCGTAGCTTAGGCGCGTGTGTGGCCGGTGCCTTGCTGGGCTTAGGCGGGGCCGTGGCGCAAGGCTTGTTTCGCAACCCCTTGGCCGATCCTTATTTGTTGGGCAGTGCCTCGGGGGCATCTTTGGGCGTGGCCGTGGCCTTGGCTTTGTTTGGGGTAGATCCGTTTGCCACCGCATGGTTGGTGCGCATGGGGCTGACCAGCGCGGCGTTTGTGGGCGCGGTGTGTGCGGTCATGCTCACGCTCGTGTTGGCGCGTGGCGTGCAGCACACCTTGCGCTTGTTGTTGGCCGGTGTGATTGTGGGCGTGGTGTTGGGGGCGTTGGCCTCGTTGATCACGCTCATGCGGCCCGATGTGTTGCTGGGCATGCAAGGCTTTTTGTTGGGCTCGACCAGCTTCATCGGTTGGTCGGCCTGTGCGGTGATGTGGGTGGTCTACGCCATCACCATGTTGGTGGCACTCAGTGTCAGCCGCGTGTTGGATGCGCTCACCTTGGGCGAGGCCACCGCGCAAAGTTTGGGCTTGCCGCTGGTGGCTGTGCGTGTGTTGCTCATTGCTGTGTTGGCTATGGCCACAGGGGCTGCGGTGGCGCAAACCGGCTTGGTGGCGTTTGTGGGGTTGGCCGCGCCGCACTTGGTGCGCTCGGCTGTGCACACCACCTACCGAGGGGTGGTGTTGCTCTCTAGTCTGATGGGCGGCGCCTTGTTGTTGGCGGCTGATTTGCTGGCGCGTGGTTTGCTGGCCCCGCAAGAGCTGCCGGTGGGCGTGCTCACGGCGGTGTTGGGTGGTGGCTATTTGTTGTGGCTCATGTACCGTGGCCAAGGTGCAGGAGGTACGCGATGAACCACGCGGCACTCAGTGCACAAGGCTTGCAAGTGCGCCTTGGTGGGCAACCCGTGTTGCACGGGGTGGATGTGGCGTTTGCCGCTGGCAAGTGGACCGCCATTGTGGGGCCCAACGGCGCAGGTAAGTCGACCCTGCTCAAAGCCTTGTCGGGATTGTTGCCCGCACACGGTGCGGTGCAGTTGGCAGGGCAGTCCTTGCTCAAGCTGTCCAAGCGTGAACTGGCGCAACGTGTGTCTTGGCTTGGCCAGAACGAAGCGGCGTCAGATGATCTGCGCGTGTGGGACGTGGTCATGCTGGGGCGCATGCCACACCAAGATTGGCTGGCTGCCCCCAGCAGCCAAGACCGTGCCGTGGTCGAAACGGCCTTGCACGCCACCCAAGCGTGGGACTGGCGTGAGCGCACGTTAGGACAGCTCTCGGGCGGTGAACGCCAACGCGTGCTGTTGGCCCGTGCGTTGGCGGTGCAGGCGCACGTCATGTTGATGGACGAGCCTTTGGCCAACCTCGACCCACCTCACCAAGTGGATTGGATGGAGCAAGTGCGTTGCCTCACCGCACAGCACACCACCGTGGTGAGCGTGTTGCACGAAATTGGCATGGCCTTGCATGCGGACGACTTGGTGGTCATGCAAGCGGGCCATGTGGTGCACCACGGCGCATGCCACAGCGCTGACACGCACCGCGCAGTGGAGGCCGTGTTTGACCATCGCATTGCCATTCGCGCTGTTGAAGGCGAGTGGGTGGCTCTGCCGCGCACGGGGTTAGGGACTCACGCATGACAGCCAAGTGCGTCATGGTGCTGGGCACCTCCAGTGGTGCTGGCAAAAGCTGGCTCACCACCGCGCTGTGCCGCTGGTATGCGCGTCAGGGTTTGAAGGTCGCGCCCTTCAAGGCACAGAACATGAGCAACAACGCCCGCGTGGTGGCCTCGCCCAATGGCTTGGGCGAAGTGGGCTCGGCCCAATACTTTCAAGCGCTGGCTGCCAAAGCCGAACCCGAGGTGCGCATGAACCCCGTGTTGCTCAAGCCCGAGGCGGACACCCACAGCCAAGTGGTGTTGCTGGGCGAGGTGAGCCATGAACTGACACACACACCTTGGCGCGATCGCAGCGAAAAAGTCTGGCCGCACATTGCCGCCTCACTGGATACGCTGTGTGCGCAAAACGATGTGGTGGTGATCGAAGGTGCCGGCTCACCGGCTGAGATCAACCTCATGGCCAGCGACATCGTCAACTTGCGCGTGGCGCGACATGCTCATGCGCGTTGTCTGCTGGTGACCGACATTGACCGTGGCGGTGCGTTTGCGCATTTGTACGGCACATGGGCGTTGATGCCTGCCGAGGACCAAGCACGCATCAGCGGCTTTGTGCTCAACAAATTCAGGGGCGATCCTGCCCTGTTGGCCCCCGCACCTGACATGCTGCAAGAGCGCACAGGCGTGCCTACGGTGGGGGTGCTGCCCATGTGGTGGCAACACGGCTTGCCCGAAGAAGACGGCGTGTTCGATGACCGCGCCCTTCAAACCGGTCAGGTCACGCGCACAGTGGCCGTGGTGGCCTATCCACGCATCAGCAACCTCGATGAATTTCAACCGCTCAAAAACGTGCCCGGTGTGCGCTTGCTGTGGGCGCGTTGCCCCGCCGATTTGGCAGCTTTGCAAACGGGCGATTGGGTCATCCTGCCCGGCTCCAAACACACCAGCAGCGACCTCGCGTGGTTGCGCACGCAAGGCCTCGATGCAGCCATTGCGCAGCACGCCGCACAAGGCGGTGCTGTGTTGGGGGTGTGCGGGGGCTTGCAAATGTTGGGCGAGGCCTTGATTGACACACAGGGCATCGATGGCAACGCCGCAGGCTTGGGGCTGTTGCCCTTGGTCACGCAATTTGCGGCTGACAAAACGGTGCAACGCAGCGCTGCCCAGTTTGGCCCGGTGCAGGGTGTGTGGTCAGCCTTGTCTGGTGTGACGGTGCACGGCTACGAAATTCATCACGGCCAAACACAAGCCCACACCGCCATGCTGGCCGCAGGGCAGGTGGCCCACGAGGTCATCCCCACACTTGCTTGGCAAAACGAAGCGGGCAACGTGATGGGCACCTATTTGCATGGGCTGTTTGAAGAACCTGCGGTGTTGCAGGCTTTGTTTGGTGCGCAAACGCCCACGCTTGACACCGTGTTTGAAGGCTTGGCCGATTACCTCGATCAACACATCGGTGCAGAGACCTTGCGTGCCTTGATTGCGTAAGTCTTGGCTTAATCCTTCGCTTGTGCTGCGTAGTGCTGGCACAAATGGTTAATCAACGATTGTGCGTAGCTCGGCAGTGCCGCTTGGTCGCGTATGAGGATGTAGCGCTCGCGCACGCTCCAAGGCTCCGTCAATTCAATCAATGCCAAATTCATGGTGGCATGGTTGCGCTTGGCCGCTGACTCCGGCACGATGCCCACCCCCACGCCCGCCCCAATCATGCGGCACATGGCATCAAAACTGGTGAGCTGGATGCGTAGTTTTTGGGGCTTGCCCAAACGCTCGGTCACTTGCCCCAAAAATGTTTGCAGTGTGCTGGCAGGGTGCATGCCCACCGCGTCTTCATCCAAAATTTCTGCAAATGAAATGCGCTTGCGTTTGGCAAAGCGGTGTTGGCGCGACGTGGCCAACACCAAGCGGTCGGTGCTGAAGTGCAAGCTTTGCAAACCCAACGTGTCCACTTGGCCTGACACGATGCCAACGTCCACCCGTCCGTCCTGCACGGCTTTGGCAATCTCAGCGTTCGGTTTTTCTTGAAGGTCGATGTTGATCTTGGGGTTGTCCGCCAAAAAGCGCGGCAAGATTTCTGGCAAAAAATCGGTCACCGCCGTGGTGTTTGCATAGACCCTGAGATGGCCACGTAAACCCCCACCGTATTCATGCAAATCGCCGCGCATTTGCTCCACTTGATGCAGCATCAAACGGGCATGGTGCAAGAAGGCTTGTCCCGGGGGTGACAGGCGTACGCCGCGTGCTTCTCGGTACAAAAGTGGTAAGTCGGCTTGGGCTTCTAACGCTTTGATGCGCGCACTGGCCGCGGCCAGTGACAAGTGGTGTTTGGCGGCCGCTTTGGTGAGGCTGCCTTCGTCGGCTGCGAGGACAAAAAGACGCAGGTCATTGAGGTCGAAATGCATGTGCGAATCTTAGTCTGAAAACTCAAGCCTTCGGAAAAGCTGAAGGCTTGGTCCTAAAAATACCGATTGTGGAATGTGCCAAATCGGTTGAACATCGCGGCCATCTGAAAACAAGGGATGGAGATGCGATGACGCAACGGACTTCAAACACACGACGTTGGGTGCTGGCCAGCTTGGCAGCGTCAGCACTGTGCACGCAAGTGGCGATGGCGCAATCGGCTTACCCCAGCCGTCCCATTTTGATGGTTGTGCCACAAGCGGCGGGCGGCACCAACGACATCGTGGGTCGCATCGTGAGCCAAAAGCTCGGTGAGGTCCTGAACACTGCGGTGGCCGTCGAAAATCGTCCGGGCGCCGGTGGCAACGTGGGCACGCAGTTTGCCGCAAAGGCCAACAAAGACGGCTACACCTTGCTGATGACCATCAGCAGCAGCCAAGCCATCAACCCTGCGCTCTACAAAAACCCGGGCTTCGATCCCGTCAAAGACTTCAAACCCGTCAGCTTGATTGGTTCGGTGCCCAATGTCTTGTTGGCTCACCCAGACTTTCCTGCCAAGTCCATGAAGGACTTGATTCAAATGGCCAAAGCCAAACCCGGCCACTACCAATACGCCTCGGCGGGCAACGGCACCTTGAACCACTTGTTGGGTGAAATGCTCAACAGCATGGCCGGCATCGACTTGCAACACGTGCCTTACAAAGGTGTGGCACCTGCGCTCAACGATGTGTTGGGCGGTCAGCTGCCACTGGTGTTTGCCAGCTTGC
>JBEEJP010000040.1:0-11454 GCA_041169125.1 Pseudomonadota bacterium | reverse complement strand
TCATGGTGGTGGCGTTTGCGCCGTTGGTGGCGTTCTTGCTCGGGTTATCGGCCATCGTTGTACCGTGGGACACGCTCATCACGTCGGTGGTGTTGTACATCGTCATTCCCGTGGTGTTGGCGCAGGTGTGGCGCAAAGCCTTATTGGCCCAAGGCATCGAGGCATTCGACGCTGTTATGGCTCGCATTGGGCCTTGGTCTATCACCGCCCTACTCGCCACCTTGGTGCTGTTGTTTGCGTTTCAAGGCGAGGCGATTTTGAAGCAGCCTTTGGTCATCGCTTTGCTGGCTGTGCCTATCTTGATTCAGGTGCTGTTCAACGCGGCCTTGGCCTACTGGCTCAACCGCAAACTCGGTGAAGCACACCACATCGCTTGTCCATCGGCACTGATTGGCGCATCCAACTTCTTTGAGCTGGCCGTGGCTGCCGCCATCAGCTTATTTGGTTTTGAATCCGGTGCGGCATTGGCCACCGTGGTGGGGGTGCTGATTGAAGTCCCCGTCATGTTGCTGGTCGTGCAGGTGGTGAATCGAAGTAAAGCTTGGTACGAAACGCCTTCGGGCTCACGCCCGCATCGCGTCTGAACACGCGCGTGAAATACGCTGGGTCGGCATAGCCCAAGCTGTAGGCGATGGTGGAGATGCTCAGGTGGGTGTAGGCCAAATTACGCCGAGCCTCGCGCATGATGCGCGCCTCAATCATGCGCAACGCCGATTGCCCTGAAGCCGCACGCGCCAAGCGGCTCAGGTGCGTGGGCGAAATGGCCAAGGCTTTGGCGTAGTCGCTGACTTGCCAATGCTCTAAAAAATGTTCGTCAATCAAGGCCACAAAGCGTTGCACCAGATTGGAGTCGGTGGGGGCAGTGGCATTTAGCCCAGCGCGTCCCACGTGGCGAGCCACCCAGCCCAACAAGCTGGCACTCAAACCCCGCAGCACCAGAGCCCGGGCTTTGTCTTGCGCCGAGAACTCTGCCCAAATATGTGCCACCACCCACGTCATGGCGTGATCAGCCTCAATCACACAGGCTTGTGCAAGGTCACGCCGCACATCGCCCACGCGGTTGAACAAGTCATCCAGCAGCTCATCGGCCAATGTGGTCACCCAGCCTTGGGTGCCACGCTCAAACCGAAACGCATG
Organism: Pseudomonadota bacterium; assembly: GCA_041169125.1. Taxonomy (GTDB): domain Bacteria; phylum Pseudomonadota; class Gammaproteobacteria; order Burkholderiales; family Burkholderiaceae_C; genus Limnohabitans. Next base: position 10,317 of record JBEEJP010000040.1, on the reverse strand, counting down.
CACATGCCCCGGCGGGATGTTGACCAGCGAACCGGCGGATAGCTTGTAGGTGGCATCGTCCAACTGCACCTCGCCCCCACCCGCTTGCACCAACAGCACTTGATGCAAACGTGCATGTCGGTGCGGGGCCAGTTCCCAATCGTGCAAGACCGAACGGTCGGCGATGGTTTCGCAGTGAAGCACATCGGGCAAATGTTTGGACTCACCAAACAGGCTGTAAGACTGGATGTTTGAACGTCGCTTGACCATGTTCGAAATGTACAAGCATTTGCGTGGTTCTGCTCTTTCTCAAGACCGCAAAACAGCGTATCTTTCGGGTTTCGGCGCAGCGCCGCATTCAAACAACACCTCTTGGAGACTTTCATGAAAACTCAAGTTTGCATTATTGGCGGCGGCCCCTCTGGCCTGATGCTGTCTCAACTGTTGCACCTCAAAGGCATTGAGACAGTGGTGCTGGAGCGCCAAAGCCGCGAATATGTGCTGAGTCGCATTCGTGCAGGTGTGCTCGAGCACGGCTTTGCGGCTTTGATGCGTGAAGCCCAATGCGGCGAGCGCATGGACAAAGAGGGGGAAATCCACGACGGCTTTTTCATCGCCCACGGTGGCAAGATGGATCGCGTCGATTTGCACAAGCACAGTGGCGGCAACTCGGTCATGGTCTACGGTCAAACCGAACTCACCCGCGATTTGTATGAAGCACGCGACCGCATGAAAGGCATCGTGATTCACAACGCAGAAGATGTGAAGCCCCACGACCTCAAGAGCGACAAACCTTATGTGACCTACCGCAACGGCGACGACGTGGTGCGCATTGATTGCGACTTTGTGATTGGTGCCGACGGCTTTCACGGCGTGAGCCGTAAGTCAATTCCCGCCGATGTGTTGAAGGAATACGAGAAGGTGTATCCCTTCGGTTGGTTGGGCGTGCTCTCGCGCACCAAGCCTGTGTCACCCGAGCTGATTTACGCCAAACACGAACGTGGTTTTGCGCTGTGTTCGTTGCGCTCGCAGGTGTTGAGCCGCTACTACATCCAAGTGCCGCTGACGGACAACGTGGAAGACTGGTCTGACGAAGCATTCTGGGCTGAACTCAAGCGCCGCTTGCCCAAAGAGGTGGCCGACAAACTCATCACCGGCGACTCGATTGAAAAGTCCATCGCCCCCCTGCGTTCGTTCGTGGCCGAACCCATGCGCTATGGCAATTTGTTCTTGGCAGGCGATGCAGCCCACATCGTGCCCCCCACAGGCGCACGGGGTTTGAACAGCGCAGCCTCAGACATTTACTACCTCTACCACGCGCTGATGGACCATTACAAAAATGGCGACAGCACAGGTTTGGACAAATACTCAGAAAAAGCCTTGGCCCGTGTGTGGAAAGCACAGCGCTTCTCGTGGTGGATGACGTCGATGTTGCACACCTTCCCCGACTCGATCGAGTACGACAAGAAGTTGCAAGAGATCGAAATGGCGTATTTGTTCTCGTCCGAAGCTGCCCAACGCTCGTTGGCCGAGAACTACGTGGGCTTGCCTTTCTAACAGGCGACGCTCAAAGATTCACAGTGACTCAATCGTCGCTGTGAATCTTGGCGTGAATGCGTCGCGTAGCCACCCACACGCCCCACAACACCAACGGAATCAAGGCGCCCGCCCACAGTTCGGGCTCCACGCCCAAGCCCACCGCTTTGGCGGCCTTGCCGGCATACAGCAACAGGCTCACCACGTAGTAAGAGATCGCGGCGATGGACAACCCCTCCACCGTGGTTTGTAAACGCAGCTGCAAGGCTTGGCCTTTGGTGAGTTTTTCAAGCAACAAGCGGTTTTGCTCTTCGGTTGCAATGTCCACACGCGTGCGCAACAACGCACTGGCCCGACTGATGCGAACCGACAGCGATGCCAAACGCTGCGATGTGGACGCCACCGTGGCCATGGCGGGTGACAAACGACGCTTCATGAATTCGCCAATGGTTTGAGTCCCAGAGATGGCGGATTCGCGCAGCTCCGCAATACGTTCGTGCACCAACTTGTCATACGCAGACGTGGCCGAAAAACGAAAGGCATGCTCTGCCGTCAAACGCTCAACCGTGCTCGCCAACCCCACCAAGCGAGCCAACAAGGCTTGATCGTCACCCCGTTGGTGCTCTAGCGTGTCGATGATGTCGGCCAACTCTTTTTCAGCATCTCCCAACTGACTTCCCACCAACTTGGCAACAGGTAAGCCGCGCAAAGCCATCAGCCGATACGTTTCCAACTCCAACAGACGTTGCGAAATACGCCCTGCCCGTGCTTTGCTGGTCTCGTGTGGGGCCACCACCAAGATGCGTTCAAAACCACTGTCTCGCAATTGAAAATCGGTGGCCACCATGGAGTGCGCAGGACTGCCCATGCGCGAGGCAATGACAGGTTGGTCACCCAGCCAAGCACGCGCTTGTTCAAGCGTGTGCTGTGCATCGGCCACATCACCTTCGAGCATGACCAGCTCAATGGCCGAAAAGGTGCGCCCTGGAATGTCGGCCAACCACCCCGGGGGCAACATGAGATGAGACAGCAATTCAGGATTCTTCGCCCCCAAGGCAGCGCCCGGCGGCAAGGGCTGAACCAGGGAGTAGCGCGTGAATTCGGTGTGTCGCTCCCATTTGACGGTGCACTCGCCCAAACGCATCCGAACAAAGTTGCCCTGCACATCTTGCAGTGTCAAATCAGGCTGGAGTTTTTGCAGATGCGCACACTCTTGCTCACGTGTGATGCCCTCGTTGAACACCCCCACCAACAAAATAAAAGCTGGCAAACGAATACGGGCGCTGGGCCGCGCATGCACTTCGTTGTGCAGTTGCACGCGTTGCGCGTCGTCGATGGGCAATAAGTTCATGCGTGTCACTTGAAGGGGCTAAGCAACCTCGAATATAAACAAAAAAGCCCTCTAGGCATTGACCTAGAGGGCTTGAGACACAGATTTGATCGACTTAGATTTTTGCCAAAGCCGCATTCAGTGTGGCGCTGGGGCGCATCACGGCTTCGAGCTTCTTCGCATCAGGCATGTAGTAGCCGCCGATGTCGACGGGCTTGCCTTGAACGGCATTGAGCTCGTCCACGATCTTCTTCTCGTTGTCAGTGAGTGTTTTGGCCAAAGGCGCGAACTTGGCAGCCAAGTCTTTGTCTTCGGTTTGCGCAGCCAACTCTTGGGCCCAATACATGGCCAAGTAGAACTGGCTGCCACGGTTGTCGAGCTGGCCTGTTTTAGGCGATGGGTTTTTGTTGGTGTCCAACAATTTACCCGTCGCTGCATCCAAAGTCTTGGCCAACACTTTGGCTTTGACGTTGTTGTTCTTGATGCCCAAATCTTCGAAAGACACGGCCAAGGCCAAGAACTCACCCAACGAATCCCAACGCAAGTGGTTTTCTTCCACCAGCTGTTGCACGTGCTTAGGTGCAGAACCACCGGCACCTGTTTCGTACATGCCGCCACCAGCCATCAAAGGCACGATGGAGAGCATCTTGGCGGAGGTACCGAGTTCCATGATGGGGAACAAGTCGGTCAAGTAGTCGCGCAAGATGTTGCCCGTGGCGCTGATGGTGTCCAAGCCGCGCACGACGCGCTCCAAGGTGTAACGCATGGCGCGGACTTGGCTCATGATTTGGATGTCCAAACCATTGGTGTCGTGCTCGTGCAAGTACATCTTCACTTTACGGATCAATTGGGCTTCGTGGGGACGGTAAGAGTCCAACCAGAACACCACAGGCATGCCCGAGTTACGTGCACGGTTCACGGCCAATTTCACCCAGTCACGGATGGCGGCATCTTTGACTTGGCACATGCGCCAGATGTCACCGGCTTCCACGTTTTGGCTGAGCAGCACTTCGCCTGTTTCGAGGTCGGTGATGTTGGCCACGCCGTCTTCTTGAATTTCAAACGTCTTGTCGTGTGAACCGTATTCTTCGGCTTGTTGCGCCATCAAGCCCACGTTGGGCACGGTGCCCATGGTCTTGGGGTCGAACGCGCCGTGCCACTTACAGAAGTTGATCATCTCTTGGTAGATACGGGCGAAGGTCGACTCAGGCATCACAGCCTTGACGTCTTTCAAGCGACCATCGGCACCCCACATCTTGCCGCCGTTGCGGATCATGGCGGGCATCGAGGCGTCCACGATCACGTCGTTGGGTGAGTGGAAGTTGGTGATGCCTTTGGCAGAGTCCACCATTGCCAACTCGGGGCGGTGTTCGTGGCACGCGTGCAAGTCACGCTTGATTTCGTCTTGTTGGCTTTGTGGCAACGCAGCAATCTTGCCGTACAAGTCGGCCATGCCGTTGTTGACGTTCACGCCCAACTCTTTGAAAGTCTTGGCGTGCTTTTCGAAGGCTTCTTTGTAGAAAATCTTGACGCAATGACCGAACACGATGGGGTGAGACACCTTCATCATGGTGGCTTTGACGTGCAAGGAGAACATCACGCCTGTTTTGTGCGCGTCTTCGATTTCCTTGGCGTAGAACTCTTCCAAGGCTTTCTTGCTCATGAACATGCTGTCGATGACTTCACGGTCGAGCAACGACACTTTGGGCTTCAACACAATGGCTTTGCCAGACTTGGTGATGAGTTCCATCTTCACGTCACGGGCTTTGTCCAAGGTGATGGATTTTTCGCCGTGGTAGAAGTCGCCTGCATGCATGTGAGACACGTGCGAGCGAGAGGCTTGGCTCCACTCCGCCATGCTGTGTGGGTTTTTGCGTGCGAACTCTTTCACAGCGCGAGGTGCGCGGCGGTCTGAGTTACCTTCACGCAACACAGGGTTCACGGCAGAACCTGTGCACTTGGAATAACGAGCTTTGATGGCTTTTTCTTCGTCTGTGGTTGGGTTTTCTGGGTAGTCAGGCAATGCGTAGCCCTTGCCTTGCAACTCTTTGATGGCTGCCGTGAGCTGACCCACCGAGGCGCTGATGTTTGGCAACTTGATGATGTTGGCTTCTGGCTTCAAGGTGAGCTTACCCAACTCGGACAGGTTGTGTGTCACGCGTTGTGCTTCGGGCAACATGTCAGAGAACTCGCCCAAGATGCGTGCCGCCACAGAGATGTCGCTCGACACCACTTCAATGCCAGCGGGTGCAGCAAACGTGCGAATGATGGGCAAGAAAGAAGCCGTCGCCAACAAGGGGGCTTCATCAGTCAGGGTGTAAACGATTTTGGAATTTTCAGCAGCCATTGCTCAGTCTCATTCTTTGTTGGGATAGGGTTAAAGAAATACGGTTTCTTACGTTTTGCGGCGGTTAACCGCTGACGCACAGCCGACATTATCCACGGCACTTTAGCCCACCTCCCCCTGCGCTTTGCTTACGCCGCCTAGCTGCAGAAAACCCTTATTCCAAATAAGCATATATGTACAACTAAGAAATCGTTTGTTTTGGCATAAAGAACACCTACAGTCCACGCCATGCAAGATTTTGGTTTCGTATTCGCGGGTTTCTTTGTGGGCTTGGTCGTCGGCCTGACGGGCGTTGGCGGCGGCTCACTGATGACGCCTATCTTGATTTTCTTCTTCGGCGTCAAGCCCTACATGGCGGTCGGTACCGACTTGCTGTTTGCGGCCTTCACCAAGGCGGGGGGCACCTTTAGCTTTGCGCGTCAACGCATCGTGCCTTGGCGTGTGGTGGTGTCTTTGTGCGCAGGCAGCATCCCGGCTGCAGGCCTCACGCTTTGGGTCTTGCACAACATCGGTCCTTCCGATCCGGCTGTGCAAAAGGTCATGACGGTCACACTGGGCTTGGCCTTGTTGCTGACCGCCAGTGCCATGTTGTTCAAGGTGATTCGCGGCAAACAAACACCCGTGGTGTTGGCCGAAGAGAACTTGCATCAAGCCACTCAACCGCGCCACTGGGCATTGCCCGTGCTGTTTGGTGCCGCCATTGGTACCTTGGTCACCCTCACATCAGTGGGCGCAGGTGCCATTGGCGTGACGGTGCTTATGATTCTGTACCCGCAGCTGCCGCTGTCACGCATCGTGGCGGCTGACATTGCCTACGCCGTGCCCTTGACTTTGGTAGCAGGCTTAGGCCATGCGTCATTGGGTTCCGTCGATTGGCCTTTGTTGGGCTTGCTGTTGGCGGGTTCATTGCCCGGCATTTGGTTGGGTTCACGCCTGATGCACAAAACGCCTGAACGCGTGATTCGTTCCATTCTTTCTGTGTTGCTGGCATGGGCTGGCAGCAAATTGGTTTTCGCTTAATTTTTCGTTTGAGTTCTTAGATGTATCAATACACCGCCTTCGATTCAGAGTTTGTCAAAGCCCGTGCGGCGCAATACCGCGACCAGTTGACCCGCAACTTGGCTGGCACATTGGCCGACGACGACTTCCGCCCCCTGCGTTTGCAAAACGGCTGGTACGTGCAACGCTACGCACCGATGTTGCGCGTGGCGGTGCCTTACGGTGAACTCAACAGCGCCCAGCTGCGCGTGCTCGCCAAAATCGCCCGCGATTACGACACCCCTTCTGCCGAACTGCTGCAGCACGCACAAACCGCACAGGACAAAATTGGTGGCACTTCATCCAGCTCTATCACTGCGCCCAGCCTAGTCACCAACTGTGGCCACTTCACCACCCGCCAAAACGTGCAGTTCAACTGGATTCCCTTGGACAAAAGTGCCGACGTGATGGAACTGTTGGCCACCGTCAACTTGCACGGCATTCAAACCAGCGGCAACTGCATTCGCAACATCACCAGCGACGAGCGTGCCGGCATTGCGGTGGACGAAGAAGTCGATCCACGCCCTTATGCCGAAGTGCTGCGTCAGTGGAGCACCCTGCACCCAGAGTTCGCTTACTTGCCGCGCAAATTCAAAATCGCCATCACCGGCGCCCACGAAGACCGTGCTGCCATTGAATGGCACGACATTGGCCTGCGTTTGTTGCGTGATGACGAAGGCAACGTCGGTTTCAAAATTTACGTGGGCGGCGGCATGGGCCGCACCCCTATCACAGGCACCGTGATTCGTGAGTTCTTGCCTTGGAACCAAATCATCAACTACCTCGAAGCCGTGGTGCGCGTGTACAACGGCTGGGGCCGCCGCGACAACATCTACAAAGCCCGCATCAAAATTTTGGTCAAGGCCGAAGGGCAACGCTACTTTGACGAAGTCGAGGCTGAGTACGAGCGCATCTTGGAAAGTGGTGCACACCACACCATCCCGCAAGTCGAACTCGACCGCGTGAGCGCCTGCTTTGTGATGCCCCCGGTCGATGTGGTGTCAGACGAGGCCCAAGAAAAAGCCGAGCAAGCCTTGGTGGCACAAGCCAAAGCCGACAAAGAGTTCACCCGTTGGTTGCAACAAAACGTGACCAGCCACCAAAACCCAGGCCTGCGCGTGGTGACGCTCTCGTTCAAACGCTTGGGCCAAGCCCCAGGCGACGCCACGGCCAACCAACTCGCCACAGCCGCTGACTTGGCCGACCAATTCAGCTCAGGCGAAGTGCGTGTGAACCACGACCAAAACTTGGTGCTGCCTTGGGTGCGCATTGACCAACTGGCCGATTTGTACCAAGCCGCCAAAGCCGCAGGATTTGCCCGCGCCAACGTGCACTTGCTCACCGACATGATTGCCTGCCCCGGCGGCGACTACTGTGCTTTGGCCAACGCCCGTTCGTTGCCTATTGCAGCTGCCATCACCGAGCGCTACCAAGACCTCGACGAGTTGTTTGACTTGGGCGACATCGACCTGCACATCAGCGGTTGCATCAACTCTTGCGGCCACCACCACAGCGGCCACATTGGCATCTTGGGCGTGGACAAAGACGGCCAAGAGTGGTACCAAGTCACGCTGGGCGGCTCAGATGGCTCGTTCTTGAGCGGCCCCGCCAAAGCAGGCAAAGTGGTGGGCCCATCGTTTGCTGCGGCCGAAGTGGTGGACGTGGTGGAAGCCGTGTTGGATGTGTACCGCGACAAGCGCATCACCGACGAAGCCCAAGGGTGCCACGAAACCTTTGCACGCACCTTGAACCGCGTGGGCTTTGATGTGTTCAAAGCTGCGGCCAACTCGGCCCGTAACACCACGGCCCGCACCGCCTAAAACTGAATCGAAGACGAGATCACTATGAGCCTGCAAATCATCACCCAACACAGCACCGACAGCATCAATGCGCGCGCCTTGGCCAACGACGTGGATGTGCAAACCCTCGACCTCGAAGGCTTGGAACGCATTGACTTGAACTTTCCCAAGTTCACGGATGGTCGCGCTTTCAGCCAAGCCTTTGTGCTACGCCGTCGCGGTTTCACAGGCGACATTCGCGCCCACGGCGATGTGTTGATTGACCAATTGCTGCAAATGCAACGCAGCGGTTTTTCAAGCGCTGTGCTGCGTGACGACCAAGACGCAGCGCACGGCGAAAAACTGCTCACGCACTACAAAGCGTTTTACCAAGGTGATGCCCTAACCGCTGAACCCAAGTTTGCTCGCGTGGCTTAAAAATTTCAGATTGCACACCATGAGCACCTCTTCCTTTTTGTCCGCACAAGGTCAGTCCAAAGCGACCACCTTGAATGCCCGCGCCAGCGACGACTTCGCTGCCAAACTGGCCGAAACCCAAGCCTTGCTGCAACGTGCTGCGGCTGAGTTTTCGCCGCTCACCCAAGCCTCTAGCTTGGGCGCAGAAGATGTGGTGATCACCCACCTCATCAACAGCTTGCAACTCGACATTCCTGTGTTTGTGCTCGAAACCGGCGCATTGCACACCGAGACTTTGGCATTGCTGGAGCGCACCGAGGCCAACTCGCGGGCACCCATCCACGTGTATCGCCCCGTGCATGAATCGGTCATCCAATTTGTACGCCACAAGGGCCAAGACGCGATGTACCAAAGCATCGCGCTGCGCAAAGAATGCTGCGGCATTCGCAAAATGGAGCCTCTGGCCCGCGCCCTCCAAGGGCAACGCGCTTGGATCACCGGCTTGCGCCAAGAGCAATCCAACGCACGTGCTGATGTGCCGTTGCAAGACGACAGCGAAGTCGCCACCAAAAACCTGAGCAAGTTCAACCCCTTGGCGAAATGGACATGGGGGGATGTGTGGCACTACATCGCCACCCACCACGTGGACTACAACCCCTTGCACGACCAGTTTTTTCCCAGCATCGGTTGTGCGCCCTGCACCCGCGCCATCAGTTTGGGCGAAGAGTTCCGCGCCGGCCGTTGGTGGTGGGAAGATGAAGCCGCCAAAGAGTGCGGTTTGCACGTGAAGAAATAAAAATTAGATACCGAGAAACGTCATGAACGCTACGACACACCACGAGTTGCACACCTTAAGCAACACCCACCTCGATGCCCTTGAAGAAGAAACCATCTTCATCTTGCGCGAAGTCGCGGCGGCATTTGAGCGCCCCACACTTTTGTTCTCTGGCGGCAAGGATTCGCTGGTCATGCTCAAGTGCGCTGAAAAAGCCTTTGGCGCAGGCCGCTTGCCCTACCCCTTGTTGATGATCGACACCGGCCACAACTTCAAGGAAGTGACCGACTTCCGAGATTTCCGCGCCAAAGAACTCGGTGCTGAGTTGATTGTGCGCAGCGTGGAAGACTCGATGAAGCGCGGCACAGTGCGTTTGGCACATCCGGGTGAAAGCCGCAACGTGCACCAGTCGGTCACGCTGCTCGAAGCCATTGAAGAATTCCGCTTTGATGCCCTCATTGGCGGCGCACGTCGTGACGAAGAAAAGGCCCGCGCCAAAGAGCGCATCTTCAGCCACCGAGACAGCTTTGGCCAATGGCAACCCAAAGCGCAACGCCCTGAGTTGTGGACCCTGTTTAACCACAAGTTGCAACCGGGTGAACACTTCCGTGTGTTCCCCATCTCCAACTGGACCGAGTTGGATGTGTGGCAATACATTGCTCGCGAAAACATAGCCCTGCCCTCGATCTATTACACGCACAAACGCGAGGTGGTGGACCGCCGTGGTTTGCTGGTGCCTGTGACCGAACTCACCCCCCCCAAAGACGGTGAGAAGGTTGAAATTCGCGATGTGCGTTTTCGCACTGTGGGCGACATCACCTGCACATGCCCTGTCGAGAGCGATGCAGCCACACCTGAACAAATTGTCATCGAAACCTTGGCCGCAGATGTGAGCGAACGTGGCGCCACACGCATGGATGACAAAACCTCTGAGGCTTCGATGGAGAAGCGCAAAAAAGACGGGTACTTTTAATATGCAAACTTCTGAACACTCCTCTGCCTTGAAATTCATCACCTGCGGCTCGGTGGACGATGGCAAAAGCACTTTGATTGGCCGCCTCTTGGTGGACACCAAAGCCGTGTTGCAAGACCACTTGGCGGGCGTGCAACGCTCGGG
>JBEEJP010000039.1:0-11458 GCA_041169125.1 Pseudomonadota bacterium | reverse complement strand
GCCGAGCGCGCACGCAAGAGCGCCACATGGCTGCACGACAACGTGCTGCACCGTTGTGCCCCATTGCCGGCTTGGACACGCACACACACCTCTGTATGAAACAACGTCAACTCGGCCCTTACACCGTTTCAGCCATCGGCCTTGGCTGCATGAACCTCAGCCACGCCTATGGCGCACCGCCTGCCCCTGAAGTGGGGGAGGCCTTGATTCACCGCGCCTTGGACCTTGGTGTGACTATGTTTGACACCGCTGCCCTGTATGGCTTTGGCACCAACGAGTTGTTGGTCGGCCGTGCACTCAAAGCACATCGCCACGAAATCACCTTGTGCAGCAAGGGCGGTATGGCTGGTGTGTCGTTTCCGGATGGCGTCAAACGCGTGATTGATGGCCGCCCTGAAACCCTGCGCAAAAACTGCGAAGACAGTTTGTCGCGCTTGGGTACCGATGTGATCGACCTGTATTACCTGCACCGCTGGGACAAACAAGTGCCCATCGAAGACAGCGTGGGGGCCTTGAGCGACCTCGTGCGCGCCGGCAAAATTCGTGAAATTGGTTTGAGCGAAGTCTCGGCCACCACACTGCGCAAAGCGCATGCGGTCCACCCCATTGCTGCGGTACAAACCGAATACTCGTTGTGGACGCGCAACCCTGAAATTGCAGTGCTGCAAGCCTGCCATGAGTTGGGCGCCACCTTTGTGGCGTTCAGCCCTGTGGCACGTGGTTTCTTGTGTGGCGATTTGCGCGATGTGAACACCTTGGCGGCCAACGACATTCGTCGTGCCATGCCTCGCTTTGCCCCCGAGACCTACGCTGCCAATTTGCCCTTGCTCGATGCCTACCAAGCCATTGCGCAAGAAGTGGGTTGCACACCTGCGCAATTGGCCTTGGCTTGGTTGCTGCACAAAGACAGCACGCTCATCCCGATTCCCGGCACACAAAACATTCACCACCTCGAAGACAACATCGCCGCCGCCGAGGTGGGGTTGTCTGCCGATCAGATGCAGCGCTTAGACGCGCTCGTCAACCAGCAGACTGTCAAAGGGCCGCGTTACAACGCGTTGAATGCTTCCGAGGTGGATACGGAAGAGTTCGCCTAAGCTCACTGGGCGCGCAACATGTGTTGCGCAAAGAACGCCTTGATCTCCTCGCGTGCATCGAGCGGGAAAACGCCAGACACATAGTGATCTGGGCGCACGATGACAATCGCGCCGCCTCGGTCAATGTCGCGATCACGGAAGATGTCGCGTCCATGTCCTGATGCAAAAATTTGATTCACATCGACAAGGCCAAACGGTGTCTTGGTCGGCTTGAACGCCTCAGGCACATCACCGGGCTCCACCTCGGTGTAGTCCTGTTGGTAAATCACCTTGGTGTCGAAGATGGCATCTGTGTCGCCATCCCGTGGGGTGTAGATCACACGGGGTGACGCTGCATCATGTTGCCACCATTGGGCGAAGTCTGCTGTCAAGGTGCCCGAGGTGGCAGGTGCCGCTTTGTCTGCGAACACGTACACACGCCAGCGGCCATCGGCCTCATGCAAGTGGCCAATGTGGCGCCAACGGTTGTCGGCACGACGAATCACCTCGGTCGATTTAAAGCGCTTACCAATCGGAAAACCTGCGGCCAAGTGTTGGTGCTCAGCACCTGCCACGATTTGATTCTTGGGGTACTGGGTCATGAAGCCCATGGGGAACTCGATGGTTTTCTCGTACCAACGTGCCAAGTCTTGTGGGTCATCCCACTCGTCAACGGGGCGTGCCATGAGGGTGGACCACTCTTTGTCGAAGTTGATCAAGTCTTGCGCAATCACGCGACGCTCGGACGAATAGGTGTCCAGCAAGGTGGCCGGTGCGCGGCCTTCCAGCACAGCCGCCAGTTTCCAAGAGAGGTTCCAACCGTCTTGAATGGACACGTTCATGCCTTGGCCTGCTTTGGCCGAGTGGGTGTGGCAGGCGTCACCCATGATGAAGGCGCGCGGATGCTGCTTGCCAACGCGTTCAGCAGGCACGTTGTCAAAACCGGTGGTCACACGGTGTGCCACTTCGTAGACCGACCACCACGCAATGCTTTTCACATCAAGCGTGTAGGGGTGCAGAATGGCATTGGCGCGACGGATGATCTCTTCCAAACTGGTCTTGCGGATTTCACCCGCATCGTTCTCGTCGATGTTGCCCAGGTCGACATACAAACGTGAGAGGTAGCCGCCCTCGCGAGGGATCAACAAAATATTGCCTGCGCTGTGGGACTGAATGGAGCACTTGACTTGAAAGTCAGGAAAGTCGGTGTTGCACAGCACGTCAATCACGCCCCATGCATGCAAAGAGGCATCGCCTTCAAGCTTATGGCCGAGTGCAGCACGCACGTTGCTGCGTGCGCCATCCCCACCGACCAAATATTTCGCACGCACCGTGCGCACTTCGCCCTTGCGAGGGCCTGCCACGTATTGAATGCTGGCCGCCACGGGGTACTCGTGGGTGTCGTCAATGTCGAGACCTAAAAATTCAACCCCATAGTCGGGCGTGATTCGGCTGGGAGACTGCTCTGCGCAGCCCAAGAAGTAATCCAACACGCGTGATTGGTTCACATAAATGTGTGGAAATTCGCTGGCGCCGTGGGCGTCATCGGGCACGCGTGAGACGCGCACAATGTTTTCAGGATGCTTCTCGTCGGGTTTCCAAAAACACATCTCAACGTTGCGATAGGCCTCGTCCACGATGGCATTGGCAAAGCCAAACGCTTGGAAGGTTTCGACCGAACGCGCTTGAATGCCATCGGCCTGTCCTTGCGTCAGGCGGCCCTCGCGCTTTTCAATGGCGCGAACGCTGATGCTTGGGAAATGAGAAAGCTGAGCCGCCACCGTCACAGCGGCAGGGCCGGTGCCCACAATGAGCACGTCCATCACATCGGGAATGTCAGCAGGGCGGTTCAGGCCGTGGCCTGCTGCGGGTTTGATGCGAGGGTTTTCTGAAACGTAGCCGCGGTGGTGGAACTGCATGTGGTGTCTCCGTGGGGTGTTTTACTTGTTTGAGATTGTCTCTATAATTGAGACTGTCTACCAAATATAGAGATAGTCTAACCGAGACCTACGACGCCATGCAAGCAAAAAAAATCAATGCACCTGATCTCAAAGCAGAAGGGGGCTCGCAAACCTTGGCCAGAGGCTTGGCTGCGCTAGAGATCATTGGCAGCGCGGCCGAGCCCATCAGTGTGGTGGCGCTGTCGCAGCAGTTGGACATTCACCGCTCAATGGCCTATCGCTTGGTGAAAACGCTCGAGCAATCCGGCTTTGTCGCGCGTACGACCACGGGGGGGCTCATGCTAGGCACCAAGCTCACCACCCTGGCCAGAGGTGTGGCCAAAGACTTGCGCTCGGCCGCTGCGCCTGAACTGGCGGCCTTGGCTGAAGCGTTGGAAATGACGGCTTTCTTGGTCACTTACGATGGTGAATACGCGGTCACCTTGAGCAGCGCCGAACCGCAAAACTTAGAAACCACCTTGGGCAAAAAGCCCGGCAGTCGACACGCCATTGGGCAGGGGGCGCCTGGCAAGGTGATTCAGTCCATGTTGAACCCCAAAAAGTTTCCGCCCCAGCCGTTTGAGGTGAGCGAAAACGAGGTCATTCAAGGCATTGCCTCCATCGCGGTGCCGCTGCATTTGGGCAGTGGCCAGCCTGCAGCCATTGCCGTGCTTTATTTATCGCGCGCAGTCAACGAGAAGAAGGTGGCCAAGGTGTTGGCGGCGGCAGCGAGTCGCATCGCTGCTGTCATGGGCTGACTTCATCGCTGAGGTCGTCTGGGCGACCTAGGTGTTGTAGCAGCGTGTCGAGTGCGTCGTACACCTGCTGCAATTGCTTGACGCCCACTTGCTGTTCCAGCTCAAGGTATTCGCGCTCAATGAGGGGGGCGATGCTTTTGCCCAGCTTTTTGGTGGCGGCTGTGACGCTCACTTTCACACGACGCTGGTCGTGCTCCATGCGTTCACGCTGAATCCATCCCGCTTCTTCCATGCGCATCAGCACCCCGGCAATGCTGGGGCTAGAAATCAAGCAGCGCTCGCACAGTTGGCGTGGCTCCAAACCATCCTCATCCAGCAACACACGCAAGATGCGCCATTGCTGTTCAGTCACGCCGTGCTGGTTGAGCACGGGGCGAAAACGACGCATCAAGGTTTCTCTTGATTGAAGGAGGAGGTGGGGCAAATTCTTATGCCGAAGCGGGCTTTTCATGGGTTTAATGCATCAATGAACGCTCGAACTGTAACGAACTTCAGGATAAGTTCGGACATGCAAGCGCCACGGGTTTAGGGATAACACCAACACAAGTTGATCAAAAACAGATTGACTCACTAACAAGTGAGTGTTCTAATTACGAACATGTTAGCGAAATATTGAGCACCAGAAAGTTGACCATGCGACACTTTTCTCACATGCCCACGGGGGGCACTGTTTACGGCACGTTGCTGAACCACCGCGAGGCCTTGGCCGCTTTGGGGGAACAGGTCCATGTGGCGCCCTACAAAGCGCCGCCCAAGGCGCCGATTTTGTACATCAAGCCACGCAACACATGGGCGCAAGGTGTTGACGCTGTGGCGGTGCCAGCCGATGCGACGGCGCTTCAAATGGGCGCCACCTTAGGCGTGGTCATTGGCAGCACCGCCTGCAAGGTGAATGTGGCCGATGCCATGAGCTACGTGGCAGGCTATGTGGTGATGAACGACATCAGCGTGCCGCATGACTCGTTTTATCGCCCCTCCATGCGTTTCAAATGCCGCGATGGGTTTTGCCCCATGGGCGAATTTGTGCCACGTGACCAGGTGGCCAACCCAGACGCGCTGGCCGTCACGGTGGCCATTGACGGCAAGGTGGTGCAGCAAACCGACACCGCAGGCCGTGTTCGTTCCATCGCGCAATTGTTGGCCGATGTCACCGAGTTCATGACCTTGCATCCGGGTGACATTCTCAGCATTGGCATTTCTGCCAATAGCCCTCACGCACACGCCGGACAGCGCGTGAGCATCACCATTGAGGGTGTGGGGCAACTTGAAAATACCTTGGTTTCGGAGGAGTTGGTATGAAGCGCGCAAAAGTGGCTTACGGTGGCGCAATTCACGACGCCTACGAGCACCCCGCAGGTTTGAAACTGGCCGATGGCCGTGTGGTGTCTGAGGACGCGGTGGTGTGGCTGCCCCCGTTTGAAGTGGGCACCATCATTGCCTTGGGCTTGAACTATGCCGACCACGTGAAAGAACTCTCCAAAGAGTTGACGGTCACTGCCAAAGATGAGCCCCTCGCTTTTCTCAAAGGCCCCGGTTCTTTGATTGGTCACCGTGCGCAAACCCGTCGTCCTGACGGTGTGGCCTTCATGCACTACGAGTGCGAGTTGGCGGTGGTCATTGGGCGCACCGCAAAACGCGTCAAACGCGAAGACGCCATGCAATATGTGGCCGGCTACACCGTGGCCAACGACTACGCCATTCGCGACTATTTGGAAAACTACTACCGCCCCAACTTGCGCGTGAAAAACCGCGATGGCGGCACAGTGCTCGGCCCTTGGTTGGTCGATGCAGCCGATGTGCCAGATCCACACGCCTTGTCATTGCGCACCTTGGTGAATGGCGTGGTCACGCAACAAGGCAACACGGCTGATTTGATTTCAGACATTCCGGCGTTGATTGAATACCTGAGCAGCTTCATGACGCTCAACCCCGGTGACGTGATCTTGACGGGAACGCCCGATGGCGTGGTCAACGTCAACGTGGGGGATGAAGTCGTCACCGAGATTGACGGCATTGGTCGACTGGTCAACACCCTCGTGGACGATGCCACGTTTGGTCGTTAAAGCATTTTCAATATTTCAAAGTAGGAGAGAACCTATGCGTATCGAACACTTGATCAACGGCAAAGCCGTTGGCGCCCAGCAATATTTCGAAACCGTCAACCCCGCCACACAAGAGGTGTTGGCTGAAGTCGCGAGTGGCACCGCCACCGAAGTCAACGCGGCGGTGCAAGCCGCCAAAGACGCCTTTCCCGCGTGGGCTGGTCGCCCCGCCACGGAGCGCGCCAAGATCATGCGCAACCTTGGCGACTTGATTGCCAAACACGTGCCAGAAATTGCACAAACCGAAACCAAAGACACCGGTCAATCCATCAGCCAAACCGGCAAGCAACTGGTGCCCCGTGCGGCCGATAATTTTTATTACTTCGCCGAAATGTGTACGCGTGTCGATGGCCACACCTACCCCACGCCCACACACCTGAACTACACCTTGTTCCACCCTGTGGGCGTGTGTGCGTTGATCTCGCCTTGGAACGTGCCGTTCATGACGGCCACTTGGAAAGTAGCCCCCTGCTTGGCGTTTGGCAACACCGCGGTGTTGAAGATGAGTGAACTCAGCCCCCTGACGGCAGCCCGCTTGGGTGAGTTGGCCTTAGAGGCCGGTGTGCCTGCGGGCGTGCTCAACTTGGTCCACGGCTACGGCCAAGACACCGGTGAGCCCTTGGTGGCCCACAACGATGTGCGCGCCATTTCGTTCACAGGCTCCACGGTGACCGGCAACCGCATTGTCAAAACTGCAGGCTTGAAAAAGTTCAGCATGGAACTCGGTGGCAAGAGCCCGTTTGTGATTTTTGAAGACGCCGACCTCGACCGCGCTTTGAATGCTGCCATCTTCATGATCTTCAGCAACAACGGCGAGCGTTGCACCGCAGGCAGTCGCATCTTGGTGCAAAAGAGCATCTATGCCGACTTCGCGGCCAAGTTTGCCGAGCGCGCCAAACGCATTGTGGTGGGCGACCCCTTGGACGACAAAACCATCATCGGCCCCATGATCAGCCAAGGCCATTTGGCCAAGGTGCGCAGCTACATTGAGTTGGGCACGAAAGAGGGCGCGTCGATGTTGTGTGGTGGTTTGGATGCTCCTGATTTGCCCGCGCATTTGCAAAAGGGCAACTTCGTTCGCCCCACGGTGTTTGCCGATGTGGACAACCGCATGCGCATTGCGCAAGAAGAAATCTTTGGCCCCGTGGCATGTTTGATTCCCTTCACGGACGAAGCCGATGCCATCCGTCAAGCCAACGACATTGAGTACGGTCTGTCGAGCTATGTGTGGACCGAAAACATTGGCAAAGCCCACCGCGTGGCTGCGGCCATTGAAGCGGGCATGTGTTTTGTGAACAGCCAAAACGTGCGTGACTTGCGTCAACCCTTTGGCGGCACCAAGGCCAGCGGCACCGGCCGCGAAGGTGGCACTTGGAGTTACGAGGTGTTCTGCGAACCCAAAAACGTGGCCGTGTCCATGGGCTCGCACCACATTCCACACTGGGGAGTTTGACCATGGGACAACTTGCGCTCGCCGCCAAAATTACCCACGTGCCCAGCATGTACCTGAGCGAGATTCCAGGTCCGCGCTTTGGCACGCGCCAAAGCGCCATCGATGGCCACAAGGAAATCAGCCGTCGCTGCCGTGAGATGGGCGTGGACACCTTGGTGGTGTTTGACACGCACTGGTTGGTCAATGCCAACTACCACATCAACTGTGCGCCACACTTCAAAGGCAGTTACACCAGCAACGAGTTGCCGCACTTCATCAACCACATGACGTTTGAGTCGCCCGGCAACCCCGAGCTGGGGCATTTGTTGGCCCAAGTGGCGAATGAACATGGCGTGGAAACACTGGCGCATGACAACACCACACTCGACCCCGAGTACGGCACGCTCGTGCCACTGCGCTACATGAACGATGACCAGCACTTCAAAGTGGTGTCGGTCTCGGCCCTGTGCATGGTGCATTACTTGAACGACAGCGCCCGCTTAGGTTGGGCCTTCCGCGAAGCGGTCGAAAAACACTACAACGGCAAGGTGGCGTTCTTGGCCAGTGGCTCACTCAGCCACCGCTTTGCACAAAACGGTCAGGCGCCAGAGTTTGCGCACAAAATTTGGAGCCCTTTCCTCGAGCAACTCGACAAGCAAGTGCTGCAAATGTGGCACAACCGCGAGTGGCAAGCGTTTTGCGAGATGCTGCCCGAGTACGCCAGCAAAGGTCATGGCGAAGGTTTCATGCACGACACCGCCATGTTGATGGGTGCGCTGGGCTGGACGGGCTATGACGGTGGTGTGGACATCGTGACACCGTACTTTGGTGCCAGTGGCACAGGCCAGCTCAATGCCATTTTTGACGTCACACCGCAAGACGGCACCCACGTGCCCAAAGCCGTGGCCAGCCATGCCGACGGCTACACCGCCATCAGCACCCGTCTGTAACGAAAGCCCCGCACATGCCGCATCTTGTGATTCTCTACACCGGTCAACTCGACGCAGAAGTCAACATGACCACGTTGTGTCGTCAACTGGCCGATGCCATGTTGACCGTCAAAGACGAGGCGGGCAAACAAGTGTTCCCCACCGGGGGTACACGCGTGTTGGCTTATCCCGCACCGCATTACGCCGTGGCCGATGGCGGTGCTGCAGGCCGTGCCGCTGCGCAGTTTGATAACCACCCCAAAGGCTCAGGCGACTATGCCTTTGTGTACCTCAACGTGCGCATGGGCAAAGGTCGAACCGAAGCCACGCAGCAGCGTGCAGGTCAAACCTTGGTCGACGTGACCCACGCGTTCTTTGCCCCCGTCATGGCGCAACGCCACATTGGCATCACCTTGCAAATCGATGTGGGCGCCGAAGTGTTTGACGCCAAGCACAGCAATATTCACCCCTTGTTTCAAAAGAACTGAAACACGAAAGAGACCTATCCATGTCTGTTTTTACCGAAGCCCAAATTCAAGCGCTGGCCCAAGAGCTGCACCAGTCTGAAAAATCACGCGTGCAAATTGAGCACTTCTCCAAACGCTTTCCGGGCATGACCATTGAAGACGGCTACCGCATCAACCGTGCGTGGATGCAGCTGCAATACGCCGAAGGCCATCAAGTCATTGGCCACAAAATTGGTTTGACCAGCCGCGCCATGCAGCAAGCCAGCCAGATTGACGAGCCCGACTACGGCACCTTGCTCGACTACATGCGTTACGAATGCACACCCGGCCAAGTGCTGGACATTCCCGTGCACAACTTCATTGCGCCCCGTGTAGAGGTGGAGTTGGCATTTGTCTTGAAGAAAGATTTGCGCGGCCCCAACGTGACGGTGGAGCAGGTGCTCGATGCCACCGAGTATGTGACGCCTGCGATTGAAATCATCGACTCGCGCATTGAACAGTTTGACCGTCATACCAAAGTGATGCGCAAAGTGTTTGACACCATCAGCGACAACGCAGCCAACGCGGGCATCGTGTTGGGCGCCAAACGCGTGGACCCACACACCACCAACTTGCCTTGGTGCGGTGCCATCTTGCGCCTGAACAATGTGGTGGAAGAAACCGGCTTGGCCGCTGGCGTGCAAGGCCACCCTGCCGTGGGCATTGCCTGGTTGGCCAACAAGCTCGCCCCTTGGGATGAGTATTTGAAAGCGGGCGAAATCGTGCTGGCTGGCTCCTTCACCAAACCCGTCCCCGCCAAAGCGGGTGATGTGTTTGACGCCGATTACGGCGACTTGGGTCAACTGCAATTCCGTTTTGTGTAAGGCCACGCACCATGCAAATCACGACAAATACATTCCGCGATGCACTCAAAGCAGGCCAAAGCCAAATTGGTTTGTGGGTCGGCTTGGCCGATGCCAATGTGGCTGAAGCCCTAGCCGGTTGCGGCTTCGATTGGTTGCTGCTCGATGGTGAACACGCACCCAACGATGTACGCACCGTGCTCGACCAACTGCGCGCGGTGGCACCGTACCCCGTGCACCCCATCGTGCGTCCTGTGCAAGGCGATGTCGCGTTGATCAAACAGTATTTGGATGTGGGCGCACAAACCCTGTTGGTGCCCATGATCGACACGCCCGAACAAGCCGCGTTGATGGTCAAAGCCATGCGCTACCCGCCGCACGGCATTCGTGGCGTCGGCGCTGCCTTGGCGCGTGCCTCGCGTTGGAACCAAGTGACCGATTACTTGAAGCAGGCCGACGACGAAATGTGTTTGTTGGTCCAAGCCGAAACCACCCTGGCCGTGAAAAACCTCAAAGCCATTGCCTCTGTGGAGGGCGTGGATGGCGTGTTCTTTGGCCCCGCCGATTTGTCGGCGTCGATGGGCTATCGCGGACAGCCCGCACACCCCGAGGTGGTGAAAACCATTTTGGAAGGCATTGCCACCGTGCGTGCCGCAGGCAAGGCCGCTGGCATTTTGATGGCCGACCAAAAGATGGCACAGATGTACCTCGAGGCAGGTGCGCAATTTGTGGCCGTCGGTGTGGACACCACCTTGCTGGTGCGCACCGCCACAGAGTTGGCTGCAGCCTTCAAAGGCTCACGCGCCCCCGCGAGCGACAACTCGCCCAAAGTTTATTGAGACAAATTTTCAAACATGCGTACGCTCACCCTCAAAGACACAGGCTTGCTCAAATCACAGTGCTACATCAATGGCGCTTGGGTGGATGCAGCGGATGGCAGCACGATCGCTGTCTTGAACCCTGCCGATGGCTCGCACCTCGGCTTTGTGCCCAATGCGGGCAAGGACTTGACCCAACAAGCCATTGACGGTTCTGCCAAAGCGCAAGCCGAGTGGAAGATGCGCACGGCCGAAGAGCGTGCGCGCATCTTGCGCCGTTGGTACGAGTTGATGTTGGCCCACCAAGATGACCTCGCGCTCATCATGACCTACGAGCAAGGCAAACCCTTGGCCGAAGCCAAGGGGGAGATTGCTTACGCCGCGTCTTACATTGAATGGTTTGCCGAAGAAGCCCGTCGCGTCTACGGCGAGATGGTGCCTTCACCTTGGCAAGACAAACGCATCTTGGTCACGCACGAGCCTGTCGGGGTGTGCGCGGCCATCACGCCGTGGAACTTTCCTTCGGCCATGATCACGCGCAAAGTGGCGCCCGCGTTGGCGGCAGGCTGCGCCATCATCGTCAAGCCGGCTGAGCAAACACCGTTGTCCGCTTTGGCCATGGCCGAGTTGGGCCAACGTGCAGGCATTCCTGCGGGGGTGTTCAGTGTCATCACGGGGGACGCGCGTGCCATTGGGGGTGTGCTCACCGCCAGTCCTGTGGTGCGCAAGCTCACCTTCACGGGCTCGACCGAAGTGGGCCGAATTTTGGCCACGCAATGCGCGCCCACACTTAAAAAGATGTCGTTGGAATTGGGCGGCAACGCTCCCTTCATCGTGTTCGACGATGCCGATTTGGACGAAGCCGTGCAGGGCGCATTGGCCTCGAAATACCGCAACACGGGGCAGACCTGTGTGTGCGCCAACCGCTTGCTGGTGCAAGCCGGTGTGTACGACGCCTTCGCCGCCAAGCTGGCCGCTGCCGTGAGCGCTCTGAAAGTGAGCCACGGTTTAGAGGAGGGCGCAGCCCAAGGCCCGTTGATTGACACCGATGCACTTGCCAAGGTGGAAGACTTGGTGGGCGATGCCGTGCAGCA
>JBEEJP010000038.1:0-11468 GCA_041169125.1 Pseudomonadota bacterium | reverse complement strand
CTGTGCACGCAGGTCACACAAGCCACGCCACAGCCATTGAAAGGGGGCGAACAGCCCCAGCGGGTGAATCTCAATGCGTTCGCGAGGCTCGGGGGTGTCGTGTGGCTGCATGAGGAGGCTTCCTTGATGGTGTTTAGCTCTGCAAGCCCGCCTTGTTCAAAGCTTGCGAGATGTCTCTTTGTAAATCGTCCACGTCTTCTAAGCCAATGCAAAACCGCACCACCCGTCCACGCTGCAAATGTTGTGTCGACCGTTGACGGCCAGAGGCCATGTTGTAAGGCATCACCAAACTCATGGGGCCGCCCCAGCTGTAACCGATCTTGAACAGTTGCAGGCTATCGCAAAACGCATCCACTTGGGCAGCGGGGAAACGCGCATCCATCACCACGCTAAAAATACCGGCAGCCATGCCTTGTGGTTTTTCGGCTGTCACACACAGCTGCTGCCAGTGGGCATGCCCGGGTGACGTGTGGAGCGCTGGGTGCAACACTTGGCTAAACGCGGCTTGCGAGGCACACCATGCAGCCAAGGTGCGTGCTGCAGTGTCTTGCGCTTGGTAGCGCAAGGGCATGGAGGCCAAGGAGCGCAACACCAGCTCGGCATCGTTGGCCCCAACACCCGTGCCCAAACGCATGTGGCTGAGTTTCAACACACGCGCCAAAGCATCGCTGCGCGTGACGATGCTGCCCATCAACACATCGCCACCGCCACTGGGGTATTTGGTGAGTGCGTGAATGGTCAAATCCACGCCCAAACTTGGCTGCCCTTGAGCACCCTGCCCTGGTGTCAAATCAAAGGCATTGAAGGCCAAACCTGCGCCCCACGTGTTGTCCAGCGCACACAGCACACCACGGGCTTTGCACAACTGCACCAACGCCACCAAGTCTGGAAACTCCATCGTCACCGAACCCGCGGCCTCCAGCCATACCAAGCGTGTGCGCTCGGTGATGCGTGCGGCCAAGTCGTTCACATCCAAAGGGTCGTACACCTGATGTGTGATGCCAAACTGTGCCAACTCGCCCTCGGCCAGCGACTTGTTGGGCGCATAGGCGTTATCGGGAATCAACACCTCGTCACCAGTTTTGAGCAATGCAAAATCCACATGCGCAATGGCCGCCAAACCGCTGGGCACGAGGATGCAATGTGTACCGCCCTCAAGCGTGGCCAAGCGCTCTTCCAACGTGAAGGTGGTGGGCGTGCCGTGCAAGCCGTAGGTGTAGGCCGACTTGTCCAGCCACTCGCGCGTGCGCATCGCCGCCACATTGGGAAAAATCACCGTCGAGGCTTTGAACACGCCGACTTGGGGTGCTTCAAACTCAGAGGGAGGTTGGTAGGCGTGGTGAATGAGGTCGGTGCTGCGTGACATAGACGCATATTACGACAGGCAAAAAAAAACTCCGCCGTCAAACGGCGGAGTCATAGGGCGTGCTGGCGACGTCGTTTGACGAAGCCAGCAAAGAGAAGTTTTAAACCTTCCACTTCTCCATCAATGCCGCTGGACGCATGTTGTCATACGGCTCGAAGGGTTGGTGAATCCAAGGGTTGGTGGGCAAGTAGTCCACAGAAAAATCGGGGGCAAACGCAGACACGCCTTTGGTCCAAATCACGGCTGTGCGCAACTCGGTGATGGGTTTGTAGTTGTTTTTCAATTGGTCCACCACGGCCTTCAATGTGTGGCCTGTGTCAGCCAAGTCATCGACCAACAACACGCGACCCGCGATTTCACCTTTGGGGGTGGTGATGAAACGGGCAATGTCCAAGTGACCTTGCACGGTGCCCGCATCAGCACGGTACGAGCTGGTGGACATGATGGCCAAAGGCTTGTCAAAGATGCGCGACAAGATGTCGCCAGGACGCATGCCGCCGCGTGCCAAGCACAGGATGGTGTCAAATTCCCAGCCCGATTGGTGAATTTTGAGCGCGAGTTTTTCAATCAGGTTGTGGTACTCGTCGTAAGACACGTACAGGTGTTTGCCATCTTCGGTCAACATGGGTGTGGTCCTTTAAAAAAATTAAGCAATGTAGGGGTGGGTCAACAAAATCGTGTGGTCACGGTCTGGGCTGGTCGACACCATGTGAATAGGCACGCCTGTGGTTTCGGCAATGCGGTTCAAGTAGTGTTGCGCAGCTTTGGGCAGCTTGGCGTAGTCGGTCACACCCACGGTGCTGTCAGTCCAGCCAGGAATGGTTTCGTAGATGGGTTTGCAGCGGGCAATTTCGTCAGCCCCCATGGGCAAGATATCGATTTTTTCGCCATCCAATTCGTAGCCCACACACAAAAGCAATTCGGTCAAACCATCCAACACGTCGAGCTTGGTGATGCACAAACCCGACAAGCCGTTGACTTGCGCGCTGCGCTTGAGCAACGCAGCATCAAACCAACCGCAGCGGCGTGAACGTCCCGTGGTCACGCCTTTTTCAGCGCCCACAGTGGACATGTGGTAGCCGGGCGTACCTTCTTTTTCCCAATCGAGTTCGGTGGGGAATGGACCGCCGCCCACGCGTGTGCAATACGCCTTGGTGATGCCCAAGATGTAGTGCAGCATGCCAGGGCCCACACCGGCGCCTGCCGCAGCGTTACCCGCCACACAGTTGCTAGAAGTGACGAAGGGGTAGGTGCCGTGGTCCACATCGAGCAAGGTGCCTTGTGCGCCTTCAAACAACAGGTTGGCACCGGCCTTGTTGGCTTCGTTCAACTCGCGTGACACGTCGGCCACCATGGGCAAAATTTCTTTGGCGTAGGCCATGGCTTCGTTGTAGACGGTATCGAAGTCCACCGCAGGCGCATGCAAGATGTCGGTCAACACGTGGTTGTGCAACTCGAGGTTTTCGCGCAGCTTGGTGGCGAAGCGCTCAGGGTGCTTCAAGTCTTGCACGCGCAAGGCGCGGCGTGCAATTTTGTCTTCGTACGCAGGGCCAATGCCACGGCCTGTGGTGCCGATCTTGGCGGTGCCTGCTTTTTCTTTGGCGGCTTCACGGGCCACGTCAATGGCCGCGTGGTAAGGCAAGATGAGTGGGCAAGCTTCGCTGATGCGCAAGCGTGAACGCACTTCAACCCCTGCTTTTTCCAGGCCCGCAATTTCTTCAAGCAGCTTGGTGGCAGACAACACCACACCGTTGCCGATGTAGCACTTCACGCCGGGGCGCATGATGCCGCTGGGGATCAAATGCAAGGCGGTTTTCACGCCATTGATGACCAAGGTGTGGCCTGCGTTGTGGCCGCCTTGAAAACGCACCACGCCGGTGGCGGTTTCGGTCAACCAATCGACCAATTTACCTTTGCCTTCGTCACCCCATTGGGTGCCGACGACGACGACGTTACGGCCTTTGGTGGCGGCCACGGTTTGTCCTTGGGTAGTGCTCATATCTACTCGATTACTCTAAAAATTAAAGGGTTTGCACAGCCCATTGGCCGGCCACTTCGATCAGTTCACGATCGCAATTGAATTCATCCACTTCGCTCTCGTGGCCCGGCAACACACAGACCACGGTTTCGCCATTGGCACGCAAGGTGGCAATGGCTTCGCGCAAACCTTTGGCAGTGCCCCAAGGCGCACGGATGGCGGCTTTGAGGGCACGTTCAGGCGCCACTTGCACCAACTCTTTGAGGTCCAAGCTAAAGCCCACGGCTGGGCGTTTGCGACCAAACACTGCGCCCACTTCGTCATAGCGGCCACCGCGCACCAACGCATCGCTGGCACCGGGCACAAAGATGGCAAAGCGCACGCCGCTGTAGTAGGCGTAGCCACGCAAGTCGGCCAAGTCAAAGGTCACTGGCACGCCGTCCAAGTCGGCTGCAATGTGACGCAACTCAGACAAGGCTTGCATGACCACGGGCCATGCAGTAAACGCTTTTTCGGCTTGGGCGAGCACAGAGGCATCGCCATACATGCCCACCAAGGCCACCAAAGCGGTGCGCACGTTGGCCGGTAGGTTTTGGGTGAGCGCTTGAACGCCTGGGGTGTCTTTGGCGGCCAAGGCACTGTGCAAGGCATCGCGCGTCTCTGTCGTCAAGGTCACGCCATGGAGCAAGGCAGGCACGATGCGCGCATCACTCAAGTCCACGTTGAATTGGTGAATGGCCACAGCCTTCAAGCTGTCTAGCGCCAAATGCAGCACTTCGAGGTCGGCCTCAAGACCGGCATGGCCATAGATTTCAGCACCAAACTGCAGCGGTTCGCGGGTGGCAAAGGGACGGTCTGGGCGTGTGTGCAACACGGGACCGCAGTAGCACAGGCGCGTCACACCAGCACGGTTGAGCAAATGGGCGTCAATGCGAGCCACTTGCGGCGTGGTGTCTGCGCGTAGACCTAAGGAGCGACCCGAGAGCTGATCGACCAGTTTGAAGGTTTGTAAATCGAGGGTGCGGCCTGTGCCTGAGAGCAAGGACTCGAGGTACTCGAGCAGTGGCGGCATGACCAGCTCGTAGCCGTAGCCTCTGGCTGTGTCGAGATAAAGGCGACGCAGCTCTTCAATGTGCCGGGCCTCAGAAGGCAGAACATCGGCGATGTGATCCGGCAGAACCCAAGCAGACATGAAATTAAGGGAGGCTGTTAAAAACGTGATTTTACAGGGGTTCTCGACCTCAACCGAGCCACCACAGCATCAAAACGCCAGCCAGTACGCAAACCAAGCCGAAAAACCGAATCTGGCCGTCTTGCAGCACCAGCAACTGGGCCATTTTGTCGCGCCAACCTTGGGGCGATGCAAAGGGCATGATGCCTTCAAAAATCAGCATCAGCCCAAACGCTGCCCACAGCGTATCGCTGTCTAAGCTCATACGAGGGGCCTTTTACTTCTTAGGTGCGGGTGCACTAGCGCCACCGCTGCCACGCAGGGCTTTGAAGAAGTCGCTCGAGGGGTCTACCACCATCACGTCGCTCTTTTTGCTGAACGTGGTTTTGTAGGCCTCTAAGCTGCGGTAGAACTGGGCAAAGTTGGCGTCACGTCCAAACGAGTCGGCATACAAACGCGCAGCTTCGGCATCGCCCTCGCCTTTGATTTTTTGTGCTTCGCGGTAGGCGTTGGCCACCGTCACTTCACGTTGACGGTCGGCATCGGCACGGATTTTTTCACCTTCGGCGGCACCCGTGGAGCGCAACTCGTTGGCCACGCGCTTGCGCTCGGCCTCCATGCGGCGATAGACCGATTCGGTGATGGTGTCCACATAGTCGGCACGGGTGATGCGCACATCAATCACATCCACGCCCCAAGGCTTAGCGCCCTTGACCGAGGACAGAACTTCGCGTTTGACATCGGCCAGCAACTCGTCGCGCTTGAGCGAGAGCAACTCTTTGACGGTGCGCTTGTTGATTTCCTCTTGAAAGGCGTTGCGCACCACACGGGCGAGTTGCACAGAGCCTGCGTTTTCATCCAAGCCCACGTTACGGATGTATTGCGAAGGGTCCGTGATGCGCCAACGGGCGTACCAATCGATCACCACACGTTGCTTTTCAGCGGTCAGCATGGGCTCGGTGTCGGCGTTGTCCAGCGTGAGCAAACGCTTGTCGATGTAGCTCACGTTTTGAAATGGCGGCGGCAGCTTGATGTTGAGGCCGGGCTCGGTGATGACGCTCTTGATTTGGCCAAACGAATACACCACGCCAAATTGGCGTTGGTCCACCACAAACAAGGTCGAGCTCAGCAACGCCAATGCCACGAAAGCTGAGGAAATGTAAAAACCAATTTTGTTTTGTTGCATGTTCATCTCCCCTATCAACGGCCATCACGGTCGCGTGAGCGGCCATCGCGGGCACGTGCGTCCACCGCAGGTGCAGTTGGGTTGGCAGGTGTGTTGGCCGCATTGTTGTGGGCAGCATCAGCAGCGGCAGGCGTGGCGCCATTGGCTTGGCTGGTTTGCTGAATGATTTTGTCCAAAGGCAAATACAACAAGTTGGAGCCTTGCTTGGTGTCCACCAACACCTTGGTGGTGTTGCTGTAGATCTGCTGCATGGCGTCGATGTACAGGCGGTCACGCATGACTTGTGGCGCTTTTTGGTATTCACCCACGAGTGATTTGAAACGCTGCGCATCACCCTCGGCTTGGGCCACGATGCGGGCCTTGTAGCCATCCGCTTCTTGCTTCAAACGCGAGGCTGCACCCACGGCACGCGGCACCACGTCGTTGGCATAGGCTTCGGCTTCGTTTTTGGCACGCTCGCGCTCTTGACCGGCTTTGAGCACATCGTCAAATGCAGCTTGCACTTGCTCGGGCGGACGCACGCCACCTTGTTGCAAGTTGATGCCCACCACTTCAACGCCCACTTTGTATTGGTCGAGGATGGCTTGCATGATGGCGCGAATGCGTGGACCAATTTGGTCTCGCTCTTCAGACATCGCCGCGTCCATCTTCATCTTGCCCACCACTTCGCGCACGGCAGTTTCAGCCGCTTGCACCACGGTTTCAGTGGGGTTCTTGGTTTCAAACAAATAAGCACGTGCATCGGTCAAACGGTATTGCACGGCAAATTTGATTTCAAGAATGTTTTCGTCTTCGGTCAGCATGGCCGACTCACGCAAGCCCGTGGCTTTGACGATGTTGTCACGGCCCACATCGACCGAGCGAATTTGCGTGACCTGCACCAGCTCGTGGCGTTGGAACGGGTAAGGCAAACGCCAGTTGAAACCTGCACCAACCGTTGCGCTGTAACGGCCAAACTGGGTGATCACGGCTTGTTGACCTTCTTGCACGATGAAAAACCCCGTGCTCATCCAAATGGCCAACACCACGGCGCCAATCACACCCACGCCAAAGCGTGCGCCTTTGAAATCTGGGTTGGGGCCTTGGCCTCCGCCGTTGTGGCTGGGAGGTTCACCGCCGTTTTTGCCACCGAACAGGCCGCCGAGTTTGGCATTGAAATCACGCCACAACTCGTCCAAATCGGGCGGCCCGCCAGCGCCTGCGGGTGGGCGCTTGGGTTCTTCTTGCGGTTTTTTCTCTTCGTTGGAAGGCGTGGGCTGACCCGCATTGGGGTCAAACGTGGGGTGACCGTCTTTGTCGCGGCCCCATCGGCCATCGTTGAGGTTGAACGTGTTCATGCGCATCGTTGTTTGATCTCTGAAGTCTTCCATTGTGCCTAAGGATTCAGGCCTCATTCCAATTCCTGCGAATTTGCATGGTCTTCGGGCATCTGGGTCACGGCTTCGCTGGCGAGGAACTCTCGCAAAGCCCCCAAGCCCTCGCCGGTTTGCGCGCTCACAAAAAAACGCGGCACGTTTTGTCCATCCACCTCGGCATGGTCTTGCAACTGGCGTGGGCGTGATTCAGCACTCATGGCATCGAGCTTGTTGAACACCAAGACCTGCGGCACATCGGCAGCCCCAATTTCAGCCAACACCTTTTGCACTTCGTCCATTTGCTCAGGGTAATTGGGGTTGGACGCATCCACCACGTGCATCAACAAGGTGGCGTCTGCCGCCTCTTGCAAGGTGGCTTGAAAGGCGTCAATCAAACCGTGGGGCAAATCGCGGATGAAGCCCACCGTGTCAGACAGCGACACGGAGCGGCCTGTGCCATCGGCATGCCCCAAATACAGCTGACGCGTGGTGGTGTCGAGCGTGGCAAACAGTTGGTCCGCCGCATACGCCCGGGCTTTGACCAGGGCGTTGAAGAGCGTGGATTTACCCGCGTTGGTATAGCCCACCAGCGAAATGGTGAAGGCATCGCGGCGGTTGCGCTGGCGGCGCTGGGTGCTGCGCTGTTTTTTCACCTTTTCGAGCCGCTCTTTCGTGCGCTTGATGGCATCGTTGATCATGCGGCGATCCAGCTCAATCTGCGTCTCACCCGGGCCACCACGCATACCGATGCCCCCGCTTTGACGCTCCAAGTGCGACCAACGGCGCACCAAGCGTGTACTGAGGTATTGCAACTTGGCCAGCTCGACTTGCAACTTGCCCTCGTGGCTGCGCGCGCGTTGGGCGAAGATTTCCAAAATCAACAAGGTCCGGTCATTCACCGCGACGCCCATATGCCGCTCAAGGTTGCGCTGTTGTGCGGGGCTGAGCGACTGGTCAAACAAAATCTCAGTCGCCCCGTGCATCAGGGCCAGCTCTTTGATTTCGTCGGCCTTGCCGCTGCCCACAAACAGCGCAGCATCAGGGGCTTTGCGTTTGCAGGTGATGCGCGCCACGGGCTTGAGGCCTGCGGTTTCGGCCAAGAGGCCAAGCTCTTCAAGCTCACCATCGAAATGCGGCAAGCCGAAATCGACCCCCACCAAAATGGTGGCGCCGTCGTTTTTGGAAGAGGTGTCGTTCAAGCGGTCAATCTAAAGAAATGAGACGTAAAAAAAGGGCTGAAACAGCCCTTTTTGCAGAGCGTTCAAGCTCAGGCTTCAGGCGAGCTGCCTGTGCCATCGGTGGGATTGAAGTTCACAGCGCGGCCCGGCACGATGGTCGAGATGGCGTGCTTGTAAACCATTTGTGTGACCGTGTTGCGCAACAGCACCACGTATTGGTCAAACGATTCGATTTGGCCTTGCAACTTGATGCCGTTGACCAAGTAAATGGACACGGGCACATGCTCGCGGCGCAGGATGTTGAGGAATGGGTCTTGCAACAGTTGGCCTTTGTTCTTTGAGTTGTCGGTGTTCACGATATTCTCCGTGTCTGTGTAGTTGAAAGAAATCCCACGTTACCACATCGCTGCAAAGGGTTCGAAATCAGTCGTCTTTGTCAGCATAAGGGTTACTTGAGGTCTTCATCTCAATTCGCAAGGGGGTGCCTTCCAAATTAAAGGCCTTGCGAAAGCGCCCTTCCAAGAAGCGTTTGTAGGCGTCGGTCACGTGTTCCAGCGAGTTGCCATGGATCACGATGATGGGTGGATTCATGCCACCTTGGTGCGCGTAGCGCAGCTTGGGACGGTACATGCCACCGCGCTGGGGCGACTGAAACTGCACCGCTTCGAGCAGCAAACGGGTCAGCACGGGGGTTGGCATCTTGCACATGGCCGCTTTGTGGGCTTGGGCAATGGCGCCCCACAACGGGCCCAAGCCTTGGCGCTTTTTGGCCGAAATGAAGTGCATGGCGGCAAACTTCAAAAACGGCAAACGCGTTTCAATCGAACGCATCAGCAACTCGCGTTGGTACGAATCCACCGCATCCCATTTGTTCACAGCCACCACCACAGCGCGGCCACTCTCCAAGATGTAGCCTGCAATGTGCGCATCTTGGTCGGTCACGCCTTGGGTGGCATCGAGCAAGAGCAAGACCACATTGGCCGACTCGATGGCTTGCAAGGTTTTGACGACCGAGAACTTCTCGATGGCTTCAAACACTTTGCCTTTGCGGCGCAAACCTGCGGTGTCAATGAGCTCAAACATCTGGCCGTTGCGCTCAAACGGCACGCTGATGGCGTCGCGCGTGGTGCCGGGCATGTCAAACGCCACCAAGCGCTCTTCACCCAGCCAAGTGTTGATGAGGGTCGATTTGCCCACATTGGGGCGGCCTGCCACGGCGAGCTTGATGGTGCCGTCGTCTTGGGCGTCGGCATCGTCATCGGGCTCTGCCAAATTGAGTGGTGCCAAGGCATTAGCCATCATGGTGCGGATGCCTTGGCCATGAGAGGCCGACACGGGCAACACCTCACCCAAGCCCAGCTCGTAGAACTCCACCAGCTGCGCGCCCTCTTTCATGCCTTCCGCTTTGTTGGCCACCAAAATGGTGGGCTTGCCCAAGCGGCGTAGGTAGTTGGCAATGTCGTGGTCTTGGGCTGACAAGCCCGCACGCGCATCCACCACAAACACCACCACATCCGCCTCGGCCACGGCTTGCTGGGTTTGGCGTGCCATCTCTTTGTAAATGCCGTGATCGGCCGTGGGCTCGAAACCACCTGTGTCGATGACGATGAATTCGTGCTTCTCAAAACGGGCGTTGCCGTAGTGGCGGTCGCGCGTGAGCCCCGCGAAGTCGGCCACAATGGCGTCACGCGATTTGGTCAAACGGTTGAACAACGTGGACTTGCCAACGTTGGGGCGGCCCACCAGGGCCAAAACGGGTTTCAAAACTTAATCCTTTAACTTCCCGATCACGGGATTTGGAGACCACTCACGCGACCTTCGCGTGTGACCACCACATAGCGTCCACCGGCCAATACGGGCGCGGTTGCCAATTCTTCACTGTCAAGCTTGATGCGGTTAAGCAAGGCACCATCGGCCAACGACAACAAGTACAACCAGCCTCCGTTGTCAGCGATCAACACGCCGCGTGGCGTCACCAAAGGTGCGCTCAAGATGCGGTATTTCAAGCGTTCGGTCTCCCACAAACGCTCACCATTGCTGCGGTTGAAAGCTTGCACCACGCCATTGGACATCGGTGCAATCAGCACGTTGTCATTGCCGCTCACGCCCATTTCGCCGGCTGAGGGGCGTGTCCACACGCCTTGCCCGCGCTCTGCGTTGACACAACCCACGGCCGTTTGGAACGCGCGCACGCACACCACATCGCCCACACGGTCAAACGGCGCCACCAAGTCCACCAAGCGCTCCACATCATTGGTGCCACGAGGGGTGGCGATGGCAGATTCCCAGCGAATCACGCCCGTGTTGGGGTCAAGCCCAGCCAAACGGCCCGAGAGTCCGACGACCAATGTGTTTTTCACGGCCAGCATCACACCCGCTTGCTTCAACACCAAAGGTTCGCCTGGGCGTTGCTGTGTCCAAAGTTGGCGACCTGTCGCGCCATCAAACGCGAGGACTGAACGATCTGCGGTCAACACAAACACCCGTGCACCCGCCACCACAGGCGCGGTGAACGATTGGGCAGGCAGTTGTTTGCGCCACTGCACTTTGCCGTCTTGCAAGGCCACGAGCTCGTTGTTGCGTGTGACCACGGCCAACTGCTGGCCATCGCTGCCCACACCAGCAGAAATGGCTTGGTCTAACTTCAAGCGCCACACATCTTTGCCGTTGGTGGCATCGATGACAGCCACCACGCCTTGGCTGTTGGCCAAAGCCATGCGGTCTTCGCGTGCAGACACCACCAGAGGGAAATCAACTTTGCCGATGTTGGCCGTCCAGTTGGTGCGCACATCCTGCAGCACCGGCACGCCTGAAATTTCAGTCGGCTTAGGACGCGAAGGGCCTGAACAGGCCGCCAAAGCCACACAGGCGCTGGCCACAGCCAAGCGCGTCAAAGATGTCCAGCGAGAGTGGATGGTGTTCACTTTTTGCTCTCCACAACAGGTTCTTCGGGGTCAGCACCCAGTGCCGCCAACTTCACAGCCACCAAACGGCGGTACTCGGCATTGGGTTCAAAGCCTTTCCACGCATTTTTGTAGTATTGAACGGCCTCTGCCGGTTGGGCCTGCAACATGGCCAAGTCGCCCAACCGATCGGCCATCAAAGGGGTGAAGGCGTCTGGTGCTTTGGCGGTGAGCTGCTTGCGGGCATCGTCGTAGGCTTTGTCTTCGACCAACATAGAGGCCAAACGCAAACGCGCCAAAGCTTGGTAGCCTTCGTCACTGGCTTTGTCGA
>JBEEJP010000037.1:0-11685 GCA_041169125.1 Pseudomonadota bacterium | reverse complement strand
GCCTCACTGGGCGGGAAGATGCAGGCATAGCAGGGCGATTGGGTATCGCGCGCGTCGTACACCGCCAGTTGACCATCCATGCGAATGGCAGCACCCGATACCAAAGGCACCTTGTGCTTCACGCAGGCCGCATTCACAGCTTGGCGGGTTTCAAAGTTGTCGCAGCAATCGACCACCACTTGCACGGTGGGCACCAGGACATTCAGCTGGGCAGCGTCTAGTTTGTGGGGCAGTGCTGTCACGCGCACTTCAGGGTTGAGGGCTAACATGGCTTGCGAGGCCGACTCGACTTTGGCGTGGCCCACACGCGCTGTGGTGTGCGCAATTTGGCGTTGCAGGTTGGTGAGATCGACCACATCGTGGTCGGCAAGGGTGATATGGCCCACACCACTGGCCGCCAAGTACAGGGCCACCGGAGAGCCTAAACCGCCAGCGCCCACCACCAGCACATGACTGTCAACCAAGCGTTGCTGGCCCTCCACGCCCACATCATCGAGCAGGATGTGGCGCGAATAGCGCAGCAGTTGGTCGTCGTTCACGGTGGGCTAGAAGTGCGGATTACTTGTCTTTCTTCTCAGCAGGGCGCTCAGTTTGCGTCTTGCTGACCAACACGGGTTGGCCTTTGAGGCGGTTCAACGCCTGTTGCAACTGGAAGTCTTTGTCGCTGCCAAACTCAGGTGGGCGGCGTTCGCTGTTGGGCTTTTTAGATTCTTCTTCCAAACGCTTCAGGGCTTCTTCGCGCGCCTTCTCTTTTTCTTTTTCCTTGGCTGCGTCTTTGGCGTCTTTGCCTTGACCGCTTTCTAAGTGCTTGTCGAGGTCGGCTTCACGCATGCGCAAAATGGCGTAGGGGCTGCCTTCGGCGGTGTCGTCCACCAACACATCAGGCACGATGCCCTTGGCTTGAATGCTGCGGCCACTGGGCGTGTAGTAACGCGCGGTGGTGATTTTCAATGCGGTATCGGGCCCAAGTTGGCGCACGGTTTGCACAGAGCCTTTGCCAAAGGTTTGGCTGCCCATGATGGTGGCGCGTTTGTGATCTTGCAAAGCACCCGACACAATTTCGCTGGCTGAAGCCGAACCTTCATTGACCAAAACCACCAAGGGGATGGAGCGGTAAATGCCTTTGGTGGCTTGATGCAAACGTGCCACGGGGTCACTGTTGCCACTGCTGCGACGGTAGAACTCGGGCGACGCTTTGTAGACAAACTTGCTCTCGGCCAATTGGCCGTTGGTGGACACCACGCTGACGTTCTCGGGCAAGAACACCGCAGACACCGCCACCGCTGCATCCAACAAGCCACCCGGGTCGTTGCGCAGGTCGAGCACCAGGCCTTTGAGCTTGGGTTCTTGTTTGTAAATGTCTTCGAGCTTTTTGGTGAAGTCATCCACCGAGCGGTCTTGGAATTGGCTCAGGCGAATCCAGCCGTAGCCGGGCTCCATCACCTTGCCTTTGACGCTTTGCGTCTTGATTTCTTCGCGAATGATGTTCACGGGGAAGGTGCGGTTCTCGTCTTTGCGAAACACTGTCAGCAACACTTTTGTGCCAGGTTCACCGCGCATGCGCTTGACGGCTTCATTGAGTGACAGCCCTTTGACCGCGGTGTCGTCAATCTTGGTGATCATGTCACCCGACTTGATGCCCGCGCGGAAGGCGGGCGAGCCCTCGATGGGGGACACGATTTTGATGAGACCTTCTTCTTGGGTGATCTCAATGCCCACGCCCACAAAGCGACCTGTGGTGCCTTCACGGAACTCTTTGAAAGTCTTTTTGTCGTAGTACTGCGAGTGCGGGTCGAGACTGGCCACCATGCCTGTGATGGCATCGGTGATGAGTTTTTTCTCGTCCACGGGCTCGACGTAGTCGCTCTTGACCATGCTGAACACGGCAGCGAGTTGCTGCAACTCTTCCAGCGGCAGCGGTGCCATGTTGGCGCGTGCAGCAGTTTGCAGCGAAACAGTGGTCAGTGCACCAGTCAGGGCGCCGATGGCGACCCAGCCTGCAATCTTGAGTTTTTGACGCATGTGGCCTTCGAGAGTAGACAGATGAATAAGGGCTCAATATACAACGCGCCCAGAGGGCGCGTTGTGAAGGGGTGGATTAGGCCTTGCCTTGTGTGGCCACTGCGGCGGCGGCTTTGGCGGCGGCTTCAGCATCGCCCAAGTAGTAGTGGCGGATGGGTTTCAAGTTCTCATCCAGCTCGTACACCAAGGGAATGCCGTTGGGGATGTTCAAGCTCACGATGTCTTGGTCGCTGATGCCGTCCAAATACTTGATGAGTGCACGAATCGAGTTGCCGTGTGCCGCAATGACCACGCGCTTGCCTGATTTGATGGCAGGGGCGAGGGCTTCGTTCCAAAAGGGCACCACGCGGGCCACGGTGTCTTTCAAACACTCGGTCAAAGGCACGGGGTTGGGTTCAAAGCGGGTGTAGCGTGGGTCGTTGCGCTCGCTGCGTGGGTCGTTGGCTTCCAACTCGGGTGGTGGTGTGTCGTAGCTGCGGCGCCAGACCAGCACTTGCTCGTCACCGTATTGCTTGGCCATGTCGGCTTTGTTCAAACCTTGCAAGCCGCCGTAGTGGCGCTCGTTCAAACGCCAGCTTTTCACCACGGGCAACCATGTGCGGTCCATCTCGTCCAAGGCCAAGAACAGGGTGCGAATGGCGCGCTTTAAGACGCTGGTGTAGGCCACATCAAACTCATAGCCTTCGGCTTTGAGCAGCTTGCCGGCGTTTTTGGCTTGCTCGACGCCTGTGGGAGTCAGGTCGACATCGGTCCAGCCGGTGAAGCGGTTTTCAAGGTTCCAAGTGGATTCGCCGTGGCGAATTAATACGAGCTTGTACATGGGTAAATCAACAGAGTCAGTGAAAGATTGGCCGTGATTTTAGAATGCTGCCCTGACGCGATACTTTTAACCCCTTTGAATTGGATTTCCTGTGAAATTTATCCTTGATAACTGGATGCTGGTGGCCATTGCTTTGAGCAGTGGTTTCTTTTTGTTGTTGCCGGTCGTGCAAGGGGCTGCGGCCAGCGGTATTTCTCCCGCAGAGGCCGTGCAATGCATGAACCGCGAAAAGGGGGTGGTGGTCGATGTGTGCGGCACTGACGAGTACGCCCAAGGCCACATCAAAGGTGCGGTGAATGTGCCGTTGGACGAGCTAGAAGCCCGTTTGGACAAGGCCGTGAAAAACAAAAACACGCCCGTCATCATGGTGTGCGCCGCAGGCGCTCGCTCCAAGCGAGCCCAAGCGATTGCCCAAAAACTGGGTTACGAGAAGGTGCATTCGCTCAATGGCGGGCTCAAAGCTTGGAAAGAGGCTAATCTGCCTGTGGCCAAAGCCTAATTCATTCGGAGAACTGCTATGCCCGCTGTCAAGATGTACACCACCGCCGTTTGCCCATATTGCATTCGTGCCAAACAGTTGCTGACCTCCAAAGGTGTGGCGCAGATTGAAGAAATCCGCATCGACACCGATCCAGCAGCCCGTGCCCACATGATGGAAATCACCGGCCGCCGCACGGTGCCGCAAATCTTTATTGGTGACACGCATGTGGGTGGTTGTGACGATTTGGTGGCCTTGGACGCCAAAGGCGGTTTGCTGCCTTTGTTGCAGGCGTGAGCTGACATAATCAGCCATCCCGATTTGCTGCCCGCTTCGGTACTGCCGATGCGGGCTTTTTTGTGTACAAGGAAAAAACAATGTCAGACGAACAAGCGACTCCCGTGTTTCAAATTCAACGCGTCTATTTGAAAGACCTGTCGTTGGAGCAACCCAACTCACCCGCCATCCTCACCAGCACCGAGCAACCGTCGGTGGACATCCAGTTGGGCGTGGGCATGGAAAACGTGGCCGACGGCATTGTGGAAGTGACCGTCACCGCCACGGTGACCACCAAAATTCAAGACAAAACTGTGTTCTTGGTGGAAGCCAAGCAAGCCGGTATTTTTGAAGTGCGCAACTTGCCCGAAGACCAAATGGGCCCAGTCATTGGCATTGCTTGCCCGCAAATCATTTACCCCTACTTGCGTGGCAACGTGGCAGACGTGATTCAACGTGCAGGCTTCCCGCCTGTGCACTTGGCTGAAATCAACTTCCAAGCCATGTACGAACAACAGCAGCAACAAGCCGCTGCCGCTGTTCAGTAACTGGGCATTCAGGCCGTCGACATGAAGATTGCCGTTTTAGGTGCAGGGGCTTGGGGCACGGCGCTGGCGATCAACGCTGGCGCACACCACAGCGTGACGCTGTGGGCGCGCGATGTCTCGCAAGCCCAAGCCATGCAAGCCGAGCGTGTCAACACGCGCTACTTGCCTGATCAGCCCTTCACCGCCGGCGTGCAAGTGTCTTCGGTACCGCTTGGCCCATGGTTGGCCGAGCAAGATTTGGTGGTCATTGGCTCACCCATGAGCAGCTTGCGCGGCATGCTGACGCAGCTTGCGCCCATCTTGGGTAGCCGCGTGCCTGTGGCTTGGCTGTGCAAAGGCTTTGAAGTTGTGCAGCCTGATACACCGCAAACGAATGCCTCACGCCGTGGTGTGGGTTTGATGGCCCATGAAGTGCGCGCCCAAATTGAGCCCGCATTACGTGGCGGTGCTTTGAGTGGCCCGAGCTTTGCGCAAGAAGTTGCACGCGGCATGCCCACCGCTTTGGTGGCCGCCAGCGACGACGCAGCAGCGCGAGACGCGATGGTGCAAGCGTTTCACAACAGCAGCCTGCGCGTGTATGCCAACGACGACATCGTGGGCGTAGAAGTAGGCGGTGCAGTGAAAAACGTGTTGGCCATCGCCACGGGTTTGTGTGATGGTTTACAGCTGGGCCTCAATGCCCGTGCTGCGCTCATCACCCGTGGGTTGGCTGAAATCACACGTCTTGGTGTGGCATTGGGCGCAAAGCCTGAAACGTTCATGGGCCTCTCAGGCTTGGGCGACTTGGTGCTCACCGCGACCGGTGACCTCAGTCGTAACCGCAAAGTCGGCTTGGCCTTGGCCCAAGGCCTGACGCTGCAACAAGCCGTGGACTCTCTCGGTCACGTGGCCGAAGGTGTGTATTGCGCCCGTACCGTGGTGCAACGTGCACAGCACCTCGGCGTTGAAATGCCCATTGCACAGGCCGTGGTGGCATTGCTAGATGGCAGCATCACGCCTGCACAAGCTGTGGCTTTGCTGATGGGGCGCGGCGCCAAAGGCGAATAAGCATGTGGCGTGTGGCCTTGTTGCTGTTATCAGGTTTGTTGAGTGCCTGCGGGGCGGTGACAGAGCAATCGATTTACGAAGGTATGCGTGCCAATGAGCGTGCCAAATCAGCAGGTACCGGGCAAGACGACAAAGCGTTGCCTAACTACGACCGGTACAGCCAAGAGCGTGAGTTATTGAAAAAGTAACGTCACACTTCGAGGTTGTCGATCAACCGCGTCTTGCCCAACTTGGCCGCCCCCAACACCACCAGTGGTTCGGCGCACGGCCCGGTCACAGGTGATAAATCATGTTGGCGTCGTAGGGTGATGTAGTCAGGTGCCCAGCCGCGTTGGCGCAGGGTGTCCATTGCTGCGGTTTCTAAAGCGGCAACATCGAGTGCACCTGCTGCGTGACCCGCACGCGCAGCGGCCGCCAAGCCTTTCAAAGCCAGAGAGAGCTGCACGGCCTCAGCGCGCTCTTGAGCACTGAGGTAGCCGTTGCGTGAACTCAGCGCCAAGCCGTCTTGCGCCCGGCGGGTTTCGCTGCCAATGATGCGAACAGGCAGCGCCATTTGCTGCACCATGCGGCGAATGACCATGAGTTGTTGGTAGTCTTTCTTGCCAAACACGGCCACGTCGGGCTGCACGATGTTGAAGAGTTTGTGCACCACAGTACTCACGCCCACAAAGAAGCCGGGGCGGAAAGCGCCTTCCAAAATATCGGCCAATTCAGCCGGCGGGTGGACCTTGAACACTTGCGGTTCGGGGTAGAGGTCTGTTTCGGATGGGGCAAACACCACATCGCAGCCGTTGGCTTGGAGGAGCTCGCAGTCGCGTTCAAAGGTGCGAGGGTAGGTGTCAAAGTCTTCGTTGGGGCCAAACTGCAGGCGGTTCACAAAAATACTGGCCACGGTTTTGGCACCTGTGCCTGAGGCAGGCGTTTGTCGGTCGGCCTCGGCACGCGCCAAGCGCATGAGGTCTAAGTGGCCGTCGTGCAGATTGCCCATGGTGGGTACAAAGGCGCGCAAGCTAGCGCCGTCAAGAGCGCGGCGCAGGTCCGCGAGGGTGTGAACGATTTGCAAGTTATTCCCAAGCGTGTTTGGCGTTGTCAGGGAAGGTGCCGTTTTTCACGGCGGCCACGTAGGCACTCATGGCGGCCAGCACGCTGTTTTGGCCTTCCATGAAGTTGTGCACGAACTTGGGGTTGCGCCCCAAGTTGACCCCCAGCATGTCGTGCATGACCAGCACTTGGCCGGCTGTGCCGTTGCCTGCGCCAATGCCAATGGTGTGGCAAGTGGGCAGCTCTTGGGTCAAGGCGGTGGACAAAGGTTCAGGCACCATTTCCAGCACCATCATGGTGGCACCGGCGTCTTGCAACGCCACCGCTTCTTGGCGCAGTTTGGTGGCCGAGTCACCTCGGCCTTGCACGCGGTAGCCGCCCAAGGCGTGCACTGTTTGGGGCGTGAGGCCCAAATGGGCGCAGACGGGAATGCCACGCTCGACGAGAAAGTGCACGATCTCGGTGGTCCAACCACCGCCTTCGAGTTTGACCATGTGAGCGCCCGCTTGCATCAACACCGTGGCACTGCGCAGGGCTTGCTCTTTCGATTCTTGGTAGCTGCCAAAGGGCAGGTCGCCAATGATCCATGCGGTGCCTTGCACACGGCGAACGCCAGTGGCCACACATTCCACGTGGTAACGCATGGTGTCCAGCGTCACGCCCACGGTGCTGGTGAGGCCTTGACAGACCATACCCAGCGAGTCGCCCACCAAGATGCACTCCACCCCGGCGGCATCGGCCACGGCGGCAAATGTGGCGTCGTAGGCGGTGAGCATGGTGATTTTTTCGCCGCGCGCGCGCAGCTCATTCAAGCGCGGCAGGCTGATGGGTTTGCGATCTGCCACGGGGGAAGCAGGTGGCAAAGTGCCATAAGGCGAAGCGTTGGAGTTGCTCATAGAACGGTGTGGCGCAAAGCCAATCCTGTGTTGCCGTGAAGGTTTGGAGTTTACGTGGATCCGTTTATGTGGGGGTATAGGCCAAACGCACATAGATCGGCGCAAAAGCCTCTGCCTGCGTGATTTCAATCAGCGTTTCTTTACCCAGCTCCAGCAAGGCGATGAACGTCACCACCAGCACGGGCACGCCTTGTGCGGGGTCGAACAGGTTTTCAAATTCGACAAAGCGTTGGCCTTGGAGCTTCTTCAACACAATGCTCATGTGCTCTCGCACCGACAGCTCTTCGCGGCTGATTTTGTGGTGCTGCACCAGCTTGGCACGTTTGAGGATGTCGGCCCACGCCTGCTGCAACTCCACCACGTGCACATCGGGGAAGCGCGGTTGCAACGATTG
The DNA here is from genome assembly GCA_041169125.1 of Pseudomonadota bacterium. Classification (GTDB taxonomy): domain Bacteria; phylum Pseudomonadota; class Gammaproteobacteria; order Burkholderiales; family Burkholderiaceae_C; genus Limnohabitans. The sequence continues at coordinate 4,163 of JBEEJP010000037.1, read as the reverse complement.
CTCGATGAACACCTGTGCGCGCATGAAGTCCCTACCAAATTGCGGCACCTCGTTGAGCGTGGCGGCGGCCAGTTTCATTTGCTCGTATTCGAGCAGGCGACGCACCAACTCGGCACGGGGGTCTTCGGGCTCTTGGCCTTCAGCCACCTTCTTGGGCGGCAACAGCATGCGTGACTTGATTTCAATCAGCATGGCGGCCATCAGCAGGTATTCAGCGGCCAGCTCTAGGTTGCGGCTGCGAATTTCGTCCACATAGCTCAGGTACTGGCGCGTGAGCGCGGCCATGGGGATGTCGAGGATGTTGAAGTTTTGCTTGCGGATGAGGTACAGCAGCAAATCCAGTGGGCCTTGGAAGGCCTCCAGAAACACTTCGAGCGCGTCTGGCGGAATATACAAATCCTGCGGCAGGGCAAACAATGGCTCGCCATACAGGCGGGCCACGGCCACGTTGTCAATCACCTCTGGCATGGCCGAGGCAGGGTGCGCGTCGTCAGCAGGTAGGGTGGGATCGGCAGGATGCACGGTCGGCGCTTTGTCGAACGCAGGGATCAGGCGTTTGTTTGGTAAACGTACGGCTTTTGGGCCACACGGCCCGCTTGCAGGTCTTGCTGGATTTCAGTGTTCACTTGCTTGTCCCACAGCAAAGCGCGGCCTTCGCGTTGGCTTTTTTCGAGCTGGGGGTTTTTGGTTTTGAGTGACTCGATGAACTGCGTGGCTTCAGAGGTGTAGTGGTCGCGTTGAAAAATCGACATGGCGGTGTTCCTGATTGAATTTTTAAGATTGCGAAGATTTTAACGACCGAGGGCTGCGGCCATGCCTTGGCCCAAATCGGGGTGCAGGTCGTGCGCGGGCAACTGTTCCAGCAGGCCGCAGCGTTGCAACATCTCCAGGGGTTGATGGGCCAAGCCGCACACCACCAAGCGCACTTGCTTCTTGCGGCAGTTGCGAGCCAAGGACATCAAGGAATCAGCGCCCGAGGTGTCGATGTAAATGAGGTTTTTCAGGTCCAGCACCAAGGCGTGTTCGGGCAGGTGCGCTTCCATGTCTTCCACCAACTTCACCGCACCGAAGAACAACGCGCCGTACAGACGATGTGCTTGCACCTGGGCTTCATGCCCTGCCAGTTCGGGGTGGCTGTCGGCCAACACTTGCTCGGCACGGCTGAGGCTGGAGATGCGGTAGATGAAGGTCAAGCATGCGGCAATGAGGCCAACTTCCACGGCGACAGTCAAATCAACGATCACGGTGAGTGCAAACACCAGCAAGAGCGTGACGCGGTAGGTCATGCGGAACTGACGCAGGTGCACAAACTCACGCCACTCGCCCATGTTCCACGCCACAAACATCAGAATGGCTGATAGCGCAGCGAGCGGGACATCGCCCGCCAGCGGCGCGGCCACCAACATGACGACCAAGAGCGTGAGCGCATGCACCATGCCTGCAATGGGTGTGTGTCCACCATTTTTGACGTTGGTCACTGTGCGGGCAATGGTGCCGGTGGCCGGCATGCCGCCAAAAAACGGGGTGACGAGGTTGGCCACGCCTTGGGCCATCAGCTCTTGGTTGGCATCGTGGCGGTCACCGTAGGGGCCGTCGCCCATCATTTGGTCTGCGATGCGTGCGCACAACAGCGATTCAATTGAGCCCAACAAGGCCAAAGTGGTTGCTGGAATCAGCAAAAACTTGGCAGTTTCCCAAGTGAATTCAGGCCATGCAAAGGCTGGCAAGTTGCTGGGGATGCTGCCAAAGCGTGAAGCGATGGTTTCCACCTCTAGCCCCATCATTTTTGCGGCCACTGTCGCGCCAACCAACACCACGATCGAGCCGGGGATGGTGGCGAAACTTTTGGCACTCGGCATCACATGGGCTAAGCGGGGCAGAGCCAGTTGCCAAAACGCGAGCACAACCAAGCACACGACGGCCAAGCCCACCGCCTCGCCGTTGTAAGTGCTAAAGCTGGCGCTGAGCGTGTGCAAGATGCCAAAAAAGTCTGCGGGCATGGCTTTGACTTGCAGGCCAAAAAAGTCTTTCAGCTGCGACACCATGATGAGCACCGCAATGCCGTTGGTAAAGCCAATCACCACCGCCACAGGAATGAAACGAATCAAAGTCCCCAAACGCAGCAAGCCCATGGCCAGCAGCATGACGCCAGACATGGCGGTGGCAATCATCAAATTGGCCAAACCATAGCGCTCCAAAATGCCATACACGATGACGATGAACGCGCCGGCTGGGCCTCCAATTTGCACCCGACTACCGCCGAGCGCTGAGATCAGAAACCCCGCAATGATCGCGGTGAACAAACCCGCTTCAGGCTTGAGACCTGACGCAATCGCAAAGGCCATGGCCAGTGGCAACGCCACCACCCCGACCGTGATGCCTGCGCCGACGTCTTGGTAAAACCGTTGGCGTGTGTAGCCGTCCAGCGCGCTGAGTAATTTGGGTTTGAACATGATGAATTGGTGAATTGGGGTCAGAACCCAATTAGTGGATACGCATGCCGGGTTTTGCGCCGGGCCAAGGGTGCAGCACGTAAATGCCGGGGTCTGTTTTCTCGTCTGCGTGGCTGGCCGCGAGCACCATGCCTTCTGATACGCCAAACTTCATCTTGCGCGGGGCCAAGTTGGCCACCATCACCGTGAGCTTGCCTTTGAGGTCTTCGGGCTTGTACATGCTGGCCACGCCGCTGAACACGTTGCGCGTTTTTCCTTCACCCACATCCAGCGTGAGGCGCAGCAACTTGGTCGAGCCTTCCACGGCTTCGCAGTTGACGATTTCGGCAATGCGCAAGTCGACCTTGGCAAAGTCGTCGATGCTGATGGTGGGGGCAATCTCTTCGCCGCCTGGGGTGACTTTTTCTTCCACCACGGCAGGCGGCTCAAACAAGGCTTCAAGCTGTTCGGGTGTGACGCGTTGCATGAGGTGTTGGTAGGGTTGGATGCTCTGCACAAGAGGGTTGTGAGACCAGTCGGTCATTGAGGTGCCGGTGAAACCTTCGACGGCTTGGGCCAGCGAGGGCAGCACGGGCGCCAAGTAACGGCTCAGTTGCGCAAACGCATTGATGAGCAGTGAGCAGACTTGATGCAAGGCTTCGTTGTTGGCGGTGTCTTTGGCCAAGTCCCAAGGTTTGTGCTGGTCCACATACGCATTGACTTTGTCGGCCAGCAGCATGATTTCGCGAGTGGCTTTGCCGTACTCACGCGCGTCATAGGCTTGGGTGACGCTCGCTTTGGCCGCTTGAATATCGGCCAACAAGGCGGCACCTTGGGCATCAAACGTTTGCGTGAGCTGGCCTTCAAAGCGTTTGGTGAGAAAGCCTGCTGCACGCGATGCAATGTTCACAAACTTGCCAATCAAATCGCTGTTGACGCGCAGCATGAAGTCTTCTGCGTTGAAGTCCACGTCTTCATTGCGGTTGTTGAGCTTGGTGGCCAAGTAGTAGCGCAACCATTCGGGGTTCATGCCGAGGCTGAGGTACTTGAGTGGGTCCAAGCCCGTGCCACGGCTCTTGCTCATCTTCTCGCCGTTGTTGACGGTGAGAAAGCCGTGCACAAACACGTTGTTGGGTGTCTTGCGACCGCTGAAGTGCAACATCGCAGGCCAGAACAGCGTGTGGAAGGTGACGATGTCTTTGCCAATGAAGTGGTATTGCTCGAGCGCGGGGTTGGCCATGTAGGCGTTGTAGTCTTGTCCGCGTTTGTCCAGCAAGTTTTTCAACGAAGCCAAGTAGCCCACGGGCGCGTCGAGCCACACATAAAAGTATTTGCCCGGTGCATCGGGAATTTCGATACCGAAGTAGGGTGCGTCACGCGAGATGTCCCAGTCGCCCAAGCCTTCGCTGGTGCTGCCATCGGGGTTGGTGCGCACGGTGAACCACTCTTTGACCTTGTTGGCCACTTCGGGTTGTAGCTTGCCGTCTTGCGTCCATTTTTCGAGGAACTCAACACAACGTGGGTCAGACAGCTTGAAGAAAAAGTGTTCTGAGCTTTTCAGTTCAGGCTTGGCGCCCGACAAGGCGGAGAAGGGGTTGATGAGGTCGGTGGGGGCATAAACCGCACCGCACACCTCGCAGTTGTCACCGTACTGGTCGTGGGCGTGGCACTTGGGGCACTCGCCTTTGATGAAACGATCGGGCAAAAACATGTTCTTCTCAGGGTCGAAGA
>JBEEJP010000036.1:0-11945 GCA_041169125.1 Pseudomonadota bacterium | reverse complement strand
AACTGTGGGACGCGTTCCGTCAACCGATTGACGAAGCGTTTGCCCGCAAGTCCACCGTGCGCGAACAATCGCAAGCGCCGCTGACCCCACACGACAAAGCCGTGTTGGATGCTGCCAAGGCGTTGGATTCTGCGACTGCCAAAGGCGATGCCGCTGCGATTCGTGCCGCCATGCAAACGCTGGAGCAAATTGCACGTGGCGAAGCCGTGAGCCGTCCCGCACCTGCGTCTGCTCCCGTGGAGGCGACCCCTGTGCCCGAAACCACCGCAGCGCCAGCCACAGAGGCACCAGCGACAGAGGCGACAGAAGAACAAGCCACAGAAGGGCAAACTGCAAGCACACCCGCTTTTGATGCCGCCACGCAAGAGGCGTCTGCTGAAGCGTCTGACACTGCAACACAGGCAGCCCCCGTCAAACCCAAAGCCGCGCCACGCCCCGTGGTTGCTGTGCGCGGTGATGACCGACCCGGCCAAAAGCGCACCGAGGCTGCGCCTGCAAGTCGTGGTCGCGATGGCAAACCTGGCGGCAAGTTTGGTGACAAACTAGGCTTTGGACGTGATGGCAAACCCGGGCGTGACGGTGGCCGCGAAGGCTTTGCACCGCGTGGCCCACGTTTAGGTGATGCAGCCTTCCGTGCCCAACGCCACGCGTTGGAGTCAGCCCAAGACGCCTTGCGTCGTTTGGCGGCACAAGCCCACGGCGAAGTGTTGACGCAACTCATGCACGCGTGGGAAAAGCGTGATGCGTCGCAGGTGCCCTCAGCACAAGCCATTGGCAGCAAGCTCACGCCTGCGCAACGCACGCAGTGGTCACAAGCTTTGAGTGCCGAGGCCAAAGGCGACGCTGCCACGCCACTGTTGCGTTTGGAGGTGGCTGCAGATCTGCCCACACCCGCTGCGCACCACGATGCACGCCGTGCTTTGCAGTTGCAAATGCTCACCCGTCGCAATGACCCATCGCCTCAAATGACATGGGCGGCAGATGCCGCTCAGGTGTTGGCGGGTGCGTATGACGAAGGCGCAGCGCGACGTTTGCAGGCGGCGCTGAAGGTGTTGCTCAAACGTTAAGCTCAGCTCAGAGGCAAGCGACAAAGCCCCCGTGTGGGGCTTTGTGCATTCTGGCTAAGCCAACTCACCACCTCAAGGCGAGGTGGTTGAGTGGTGGCATGCCAGTCACTCAGCACCCAGCGGCTCAAACCATGCCCCAAATCGTGCACCGCAGGTTGGTGTGTGTGCCCGTGTAGCAGTACGTGGGATTGGCAGGCCGTGAGCCATGCGCGTGCAGCAGCGCTATCGACATCGGCGTAGTCGGTGTGCGTTTGTTTGCGCGCTTCGCTTTGCTGGCGAGCGCTGCGTGCATAGGCCTGTCGCTCGGCCAAAGGTTTGGCCAAAAATGCGGCTTGCCAATCGGGTTGGCGCACTTGGGCGCGAAACGCCAAGTAGTCGTGGTCATCTAAACACAGCGCATCACCGTGGCTGAGCAAGAGGCGAAGGGTAGGGCCGAGGTCGAGCACCGTGGGATCGTTCAGGCCCTGCATGCCTGTCGCTGTGAGTAACGCGGCACCCACCAAAAAGTCGCGATTGCCGCACATGAAATACACGGGCATGCGCTGCGCCGTGGCTTCGAGCACGGCCATGCACTGCAGGGCGAAGGGGTCTTGGTTGTCGTCGCCCACCCACACCTCAAACAAATCACCCAAGATGAAGAGGGCGTTGGCTGTTGTGTGCGCCATGTGATGCGCCCACGCCTCAAATGTGGCAGGTTCGTGGGCGTCTAAGTGCAGGTCAGAGATGAAGTCCACACGCTGCCAATGTGCAGGTGCTTGTACGCAAGGCACAGGCAGTGGCAGCGGTGGTGTGCGCATGCCGTTTAGAGCGCGACAGCTTTTTCAATGACCACGTCTTCTTTAGGTACGTCGTCGTGGAAACCCTTGCGGCCGGTTTTGACGGCAGCGATTTTGTCCACCACGTCTTGGCCCGCGACCACCTTGCCAAATACCGCGTAGCCCCAGCCTTGCATGCTGGGCGCTTTGTGGTTCAAAAAGTCGTTGTCGGCCACGTTGATGAAAAACTGAGCCGTGGCCGAGTGAGGGTCAGAGGTGCGTGCCATGGCAACGGTGTAGTGGTCATTTTTCAAACCGTTGTTGGCTTCGTTTTCAATGGGTTCGTCACATTCTTTTTGTGACATGCCAGGCTCAAAACCGCCGCCTTGCACCATGAAGCCGGGAATCACACGGTGAAAAATGGTTTTGTCGTAGTGACCTTTGTTCACGTAGTGCAAAAAGTTGTCGGTGCACTTGGGTGCTTTTTCAGCGTCGAGTTCGAGGGTGATGACGCCGAGGTCCAAGATGTGCAGTTCGACTTGTGGGTTGCTCATGGTGTGTTTTCCTTAAATGAAAGAGGGGGCCAAGGTTTGCTTAGAGCACGCTGGCAGATTGAATGACGATGGGGGTGCGTGGCACGTCCGAAGGGAAGGGGCCGCCAAAGCCTGTGGGCACGCTGCGAATTTTTTGCACGGTGTCCATGCCGGAGATGACTTTGCCAAACACGGTGTAGCCGGGTTGCTGCGGTGTGGGGTCGAGAAAACCGTTGTCAACCACGTTGATGAAAAACTGCGATGTGGCAGAGTGCGGTGCATTTGTGCGCGCCATGGCAATGGTGCCCACGGTGTTGCGTGGGCCGCCTTTGGCCAAGGCTTCGCGGCCCTCGTGTTCGACGGGTGGGCGTGTGCGGCGCTCAATGTAGCGTTGGTCGTAGCCGCCGCCTTGCACCATGAAGTTGGCAATCACGCGGTGAAAAATGGTGCCGTCGTAGTGCTTGTCGCGCACGTATTGCAAAAAGTTGTCAACGGTTTTGGGGGCTTTGTCTGGATAGACCTCAACCACAAATTCGCCCGCGTTGGTGACGAACTTCACACGCGGTGCGTCTTGTGCCAAGGTGGGTTGAGCCAAGCTGAAGCAGGCCATGGCCAAAAAACTGGCTTGGCACACGATGCGGCGGGCGCGAGATGAGAGGGTCATGGTTGTTGGCCTTGTGTGATGTCGAGAGCGGGCTGGAGGCGGTTGATCTTCTTGACGGCTTTGGCGCGTTCGTACGATTGACGCGCCATGTGGATCAACAAATCGCCCATGTTTTCATGCGCAGTGGCGTAATTGGGGTTGGCCCGCAACGCGGCTTCGAGCGATGCTTTGGCGTTGGGATAGTCGCCTTTGGCCGCATACAAAACCCCCAAATTGTTATTGGGCTCGGCCAGCTCGGGGTACTCTTGGGTGAGCGCCACATAAACGGGAATGGCCATCTCGGGTTGGCCTAGTTTTTCAAAAATAAGGCCTTGCCAAAATCGCATTTGAGGGTCTCTCGGGTTGGTCTTCAACCCTTTGTTGACCAGCAGCAACGCTTGAGGGTATTTGGCTTGGCGAATGAGTTTTCGCACGTCTTCGTGGGGGTCATTTTGGGTCACTTGTGTGGCCATTTGCCCGGGCTGCCAATTTTGCACATCCACCATCGGTGCGCTTTGCGCGGCACACACCAGTGAGATGCCCCAACCCACGATGGCAACACAAAGTTTCCATTTGAGCTGGCATGAGTTGCTTGAGGGGGTGTTTTGAGGGTTTGTCATGTGCTTTGTATACTGGAGGCATTGTAAAACAGAGGGGTTGTTGACCTCTTTGGCTTTCACCTCATTACTGACCCTTTACTGCGGTCTTCTCACGATTCACTCATGACGCTTCGCATTCACAACACGCTCACGCGTGCGCTGGAAGACTTTTCGCCGCTCGAACCTGGTCATGTGCGCATGTATGTGTGCGGCATGACCGTGTACGACTTGTGCCATTTGGGCCATGCCCGTTCGATGGTGGCGTTTGATGTGGTGCAGCGCTGGCTCAAAGCCAGTGGCTACCGCGTGACGTATGTGCGCAACATCACTGACATTGACGACAAGATCATCAAGCGTTCCTTGGAGAACGGTGAGACCGTGCGCAGCTTGACCGATCGCATGATTGACGCCCTGCACCAAGACGCCGACGCCTTGGGCATTGAGCGCCCCACGCACGAGCCCCGTGCGATGGACTATGTGCCGCACATGCTGTCAATGATTGGCACTTTGCAAGACAAGGGTTTGGCTTACCAAGCCAGTAATGGCGACGTGAACTACGCTGTGCGCAAATTTGCAGGCTACGGCAAGTTGTCTGGCAAATCGTTGGACGAGTTGCAAGCAGGTGAGCGCGTGGCCGTGGACGATGGCAAGCAAGACCCGCTTGACTTTGTGTTGTGGAAATCGGCCAAAGAGAGCGAGCCCGATGAAGTGAAATGGGCCAGTCCCTTTGGCGCAGGCCGTCCCGGTTGGCACATTGAGTGCTCGGCCATGAGCTGCGAGATGTTGGGCCAAAGCTTTGACATTCACGGGGGCGGTGCTGACTTGCAGTTCCCGCACCACGAAAACGAAATCGCCCAAAGCGAAGGCGCCAACGGCCAAAAAATGGCCAGCGTGTGGATGCACAACGGCTTCATCAATGTGGACAACGAAAAAATGTCCAAGAGCTTGGGCAACTTCTTCACCATCCGTGATGTGCTCAAAGCGTTTGATGCAGAAACTGTGCGTTTCTTTGTGGTGCGCAGCCACTACCGCAGCCAGCTCAACTACAGCGATGTGCATTTGAACGATGCCCGTGGCGCGCTGAAGCGTCTGTACACCGCGCTGAGCACGGTGCCCCCTGCGGATGTGGCGATTGATTGGGCCGAGCCCCACGCGGCGCGCTTTAAAGCTGCCATGGACGAAGATTTCGGCACCCCCGAGGCCGTGGCCGTGTTGTTTGAGCTCGCCAGCGAAGTCAACCGCACGCAATCTGCTGCAACGGCTGGCTTGTTGAAAGCTTTGGGTGGCGTGTTGGGTTTGTTGCAAGAAGATCCGCAAAGCTTTTTGCAAGGCGGTACCTCGCAAGACGAGGACGCCATTCAAGCCCAAATCGCTGCGCGTGCCGCCGCCAAAGCCGCTAAAAACTTTGCCGAGGCCGACCGCATTCGCAACGACTTGTTGGCGCAAGGCATCGTGCTCAAAGATTCCCCCACAGGCACCACTTGGGAGCGTGGCTGAGTATGGTGACCGCCAGCACAGTCACCATCGCCACGCCCGACTATTGGGTGGAGGCGTGCAAGCACCTGATGAAAAAAGATCGGGTGATGAAACGCCTGATCCCACAATTTGGCAATGCGTGCCTAGAGTCGCGCGGTGACGCGTTTGTCACACTGGCGCGCAGCATTGTGGGTCAGCAAATTTCGGTCAAGGCCGCACAAAGCGTGTGGGACCGCTTCATCCAACTGCCACGCAAACTCACGCCTGCCAATGTGCTCAAGCTCAAGGTGGACGATATGCGCGCGGCAGGACTGTCTGCCCGCAAGGTGGAGTACTTGGTGGACTTGGCCCTGCATTTTGAAAATGGCACCGTCCATGTCAAGAAGTGGGCCGAGATGGATGATGAAGCCATCATTGCCGAGTTGGTGGCCATTCGGGGCATTGGCCGTTGGACGGCTGAAATGTTTTTGATGTTCCACCTGCTGCGACCTGACGTGTTGCCGTTGGACGATGTGGGATTGATCAACGGCATTAGCCAGAACTATTTTTCGGGTGAATCGGTCAGCCGCAGCGAGGCGCGAGAAGTGGCGGCCGCATGGGCACCGTATTGCAGCGTGGCGACTTGGTATATTTGGCGATCGCTAGATCCGCTGCCCGTGTCTTATTGAGCAGCTAAGGAGTAATGAATTTTGGCTAAACGAACTTTCCTCGATTTTGAACAACCGATTGCTGAATTGGAAGGCAAGATTGACGAGCTGCGCTATGTGCAAAGCGAGTCGGCGGTGGACATTTCAGACGAGATTGATCAGCTCAGCAAAAAAAGCTTGCAGCTGACCAAAGAGATTTACAGCGACCTCACGCCTTGGCAAATCACCAAGATCGCGCGCCACGCCGAGCGTCCGTACACCTTGGACTACATCAACGAAATCTTCACCGACTTCGTGGAAATGCACGGCGATCGCCACTTTGCCGATGACCTGAGCATCGTTGGTGGCTTGGCCCGTTTCAATGGCAACGCTTGTATGGTCTTGGGTCAACAAAAAGGCCGAGACACCAAAGAACGCGCTGCGCGCAACTTTGGCATGAGCCGCCCAGAGGGCTATCGCAAAGCGTTGCGTTTGATGAAGACAGCCGAGAAGTTCAAGTTGCCCGTCTTCACTTTTGTGGATACACCCGGCGCCTACCCCGGGATCGACGCCGAGGAGCGCAGCCAGTCTGAAGCAATTGGCCGCAATATTTTTGAAATGGCCCAGCTCGAAGTGCCGATCATCACCACCATCATTGGTGAAGGTGGCTCGGGTGGCGCGTTGGCGATCAGTGTGGCCGATCAAGTGTTGATGTTGCAGTACTCGGTGTACTCGGTCATCAGCCCTGAAGGTTGTGCCTCGATTTTGTGGAAAACATCCGACCGTGCGGAAGACGCTGCCGAAGCTTTGGGCATCACCGCTCACCGTCTGAAAGCCTTGGGCTTGGTGGACAAAATCGTGAACGAGCCTGTGGGCGGTGCGCACCGTGACCCTAAGCAAATGGCGGCTCAGCTCAAGCGTGGTTTGAACGATGCATGGCGTCAAGTGACCGACATGAAGGTCAAAGAGCTGCTCGACAAGCGCTACGAGCGTTTGCAAAGCTATGGCCGCTTCACCGACACCAAAGCTGAACGCTGATTTCCCCTCGCTGGACGCGCTCCAGCACCTCGGTCCATTTGCCGTTGCGCTCAGCGGCGGGGCTGATTCCACGGCCTTACTCATTGCCTGTGCCAATCGCTGGCCGGGCCGGGTGCATGCGGTGCATGTGCATCATGGGCTACAAACGGCGGCTGATGGTTTTGAGGCGCATTGCGTGGCTTTGTGTCAGCGCTTGAACGTGCCGCTGGTGGTGCAGCGCGTCAACGCAGCACATGCGGCTGGCGAAAGTCCGGAAGATGCTGCTCGCCAAGCGCGCTACCGCGCGTTCGCGGAGGTGTTAAAGCACCACTGGGGTGGACACATCCAACACATGGTCTTGGCCCAACACGCCGACGACCAAGTGGAAACCTTGTTGCTGGCGCTTTCGCGTGGTGCAGGTTTGCCGGGGCTGGCGTGTATGCCTGCTGTGGTTGAGCGTCAGGGGGTGACGTATCACCGCCCTTGGCTCGATGTGCCGGGGCTTGCTTTGCGTGAGGCTTTGACTGCGCTGGGACAAGCATGGGTGGAAGACCCCACGAACGCAGACACGCGCTACACCCGCAACCGTATTCGCGCTGAACTCTTGCCCGTGCTGGAGGCAGCGTTTCCATCGTTTCGTCAAACCTTCGCACGCAGTGCTGCGCATGCGGCACAGGCGCAGACCTTGTTGCAAGAGCTGGCTGCGCAAGACTTTGAGCTTGTGGGCAACCCACCTGCCATCCAAGTTTTGCAGCAACTCAGTCCAGCTCGGCAATCGAATGTGTTGCGCCACTGGTTGGCGCTTGAACATTCGCAGGCTAGTGCGGCGCAGCTGCAGGCGTTGCTGGTTCAGGTGAAAGCGTGTACCACTCGCGGGCACCACATTGATATCAAGGTGGGGCGCCGCTTTGTGCGGCGCGATGGTGCAGTGTTGCGTTGCTACAATCTGTAGGTTTTTTTGCCCATAACACAACAGTTTTAAAGACATATGGCATTGATCGTTCACAAATATGGCGGCACCTCGATGGGCTCGACAGAGCGCATTCGCAACGTTGCCAAGCGCGTGGCCAAATGGGCCCGTGCGGGCCATCAAATGGTGGTGGTTCCCTCAGCGATGAGCGGTGAGACCAACCGTTTGCTCGGCCTCGCCAAAGAATTGGCACCTTCCAAAACCGACTCGGCTTACAACCGCGAACTCGACATGTTGGCCTCCACCGGCGAACAGGCGTCTTCTGCCTTGCTGGCCATTGCGTTGCAAGCCGAAGGCCAGCCCTCGGTCAGTTACGCAGGTTGGCAAGTGCCAATTCGCACCAACAGCGCCTACACCAAAGCTCGCATTGAGTCGATTGATGATGCGCGTGTGCGTGCGGAGTTGGACGCTGGCAAAGTGGTCATCATCACAGGCTTCCAAGGTAAAGACGAGCAAGACAACATCACCACGCTCGGTCGTGGCGGCTCTGACACCTCGGCCGTGGCCGTGGCGGCAGCCCTCAAAGCCAAAGAGTGTTTGATTTACACCGACGTCGATGGTGTGTACACCACCGACCCTCGTGTGGTGCCTGAAGCCCGCCGCTTAGAGACATTGTGTTTTGAAGAGATGCTAGAGATGGCATCTTTGGGTAGCAAGGTTTTGCAAATTCGCTCGGTTGAATTTGCAGGTAAATACAAGGTGCCGCTGCGCGTGTTGTCCAGCTTCACCGCGTGGGACATTGACATCAACGAAGAAGCCAAATCAGGCACGTTGATCACCTTTGAGGAAGACGAAAAAATGGAACAAGCAATCGTATCGGGTATCGCATTCAACCGTGATGAAGCCAAAATTTCTGTGGTCGGCGTGCCTGACAAGCCAGGCATCGCATACCAAATTTTGGGTGCTGTGGCTGAAGCCAACATTGAAGTCGACATGATCATCCAAAACATCAGCAAGGATGGCAAAACCGATTTCAGCTTCACGGTGCACCGCAATGACTATGCGCGCACCACCGACTTGTTGAAAGACAAAGTGTTGCCAGCCTTGGGTGCAACCGATGTCCAAGGCGATACCAAGATTTGCAAAGTGTCGATCGTAGGTATCGGCATGCGCAGTCACGTGGGTGTCGCTAGCAAGATGTTCCGCTCATTGAGCGAAGAGGGCATCAACATCCAAATGATCTCGACATCGGAAATCAAAACCTCTGTGGTGATCGACGAGAAATACATGGAACTCGCCGTGCGCGCGTTGCATAAAGCTTTCGATTTGGATCAGCCTGCCGCCTAAGTTAGTGCATAATATGCACACGCTGGAAACGTGACCGAGTGGCCGAAGGTGCTCCCCTGCTAAGGGAGTATGGGGTGTAGAGCCTCATCGAGGGTTCGAATCCCTCCGTTTCCGCCAAAACGTTGTTTGTAGAAGTCTCTGGAAGTCTATAAACACCCTAAGAAGCCCCGTAAACACTACGTTTCGGGGCTTTTTTTGTCTCTGAAGGTATTTCAAAGTCTTTCCAAATCCACTCCCTTTTGTTGGTAGATTTGTTGGTATCGGCAACAATGATTGTTGGTATTTTGGAAAAGCATGGCACTCTCAGACGTTCAGATCAGAAAAGCAACCCCCTTGGAGAAGGACTACAAGCTCACCGATGGCGGTGGTTTGTATCTTTTGGTCACGAGTAAGGGGGCCAAACTGTGGCGATTGGCCTACAGGTTTGCCCAGAAACAGAAAACCCTAGCGTTCGGTAACTACCCCGTCATTACTCTGGCTGAAGCCCGTGAAAAGGCCTTTGAAGCCAAGAAAGTCTTAGCTACTGGTATTGATCCAGGGGCTCAAAAGAAAGCTGTAAAGCAAGCCCACCTTGCGAGTCAGGAAAACAGTTTTGAGTCAGTGGCCACTGAGTGGTTCAAACACTGGAGTCAAAGGATCAACCCGCGCCATTCAGATTACGTATGGACTCGACTTCAGGCAGACGTATTCCCAGAAATTGGCTACCTCCCAATTGATGGAATCCAGGCTCCAGTATTGGTCAGAATGATCAAGAAGATTGAGGCTCGAGGCGCAATGGATATTGCCAAACGCAACTACAACACTTGCGGTCAGATATTTCGTTATGCCATTGCTCACGGCTTAGCGACTAGAAATCCAGTCAGCGATGTCCATGCTTCAGATTTCATGGCGCCTCGCCAAACGACTAACTTTGCTCGCATTGATGCAAAGGATCTGCCTGATTTGCTCACAAAGATCGATGCTTACCAAGGTTCAGCGCTTACTAGGCTATCAATGTCATTGATGGTGCTTACCTTTTTACGTACCAGTGAGCTGATCGGTGCAAAGTGGGATGAGATCGACTTTGCAAACTCTCTCTGGCGCGTCCCAGGCAGTCGTATGAAAGTCAAAACTAGAGGCGAGCACCTTGTTCCGCTTTCAACCCAGGCCGTCAAAGTTCTAAAGGCATTAAAAGTTGTGTCTGGTCACAAAGCGTTGATCTTTCCAGGTGAGCGAGACCCAAGTAAACCAATGTCAAACAACACCATACTTGGGGGTTTGAAGCGTATGGGGTACCAGGGAAAGATGACAGGGCATGGGTTTCGAGGTCTCGCCAGCACAAGTCTTCATGAGGCTAACTTCAACCACTTTCACATTGAGGTTCAACTGGCTCACACCGAAGAGAACGAGGTGGCTGCCGCATACAACCACGCCAAGTATTTAGATCAGCGAACAAAAATGATGCAATGGTGGGGAGACTATCTAGACAAGGCGCGAGGAGGTGTGACTTATCCATATCCGCCGCTGCCTAAAGGTTACGTATCTACAACCTAAAGACCGCGATGTCTCCAACTGCAATCATCCTTACTCTCCAAGCTGGACTTCTGCTGTTCGCCGTGGGAGTGTTCTGGGTTGTCCGATCTGGACTAAGCAAATAGAACTGGATCGATCAGCTGGCTAACTTCAAAGATTCCCTTGCAGAGGAAGAGAGCTTTGTTTTGTCTTATTCCATGGACCTTTTGGGAAAGGGCATACGCGGAAGGGTGCTGCTCTCATTTACGCTCTTGATGTTTAACAGGATGTCTATCTTCTCTTCAATGCGCGACATTTGATCGCTATTTGATTCCTCTTTGCCGATTGTGTTTAATCTGTCGGTTAATGCTTGTCGAACAAAGTCCGCGATCGATTGGCGGCGACTTATCGCTGTTGTTTTTACTGCTAGATGAAGATCCAGAGGTAAGGCTATTGGAGGTAGGTAAGCAACTTGTGCAGCTAGAACAGGGCGGCCCCTTTTCTTTGGAACGACTTCCATTCTTAGGTGTCCCTTTCTAGATTAAGTTCAAGTCTTCTTTGTACTCGCGTTAATGGTTTGAAGATGACTACCTTTTCTTTATCTGGATGCTCTACGGATTTTTGAAAACTGAAAGAGGTGATTACTTTCATTTCTTTCATAACGTTAAGTGCATCAGAAAAAATTCTTTTGAATTCTTTAGAAGTTGATTTCGAACCAACAATTGCTCGCCATGTTTCTAGCATCATGCTGTTAATTTTTTGATGAGACATCAAGTAAAAAAACACTTTTTTAGCGACAGCTTTCTTTGAAAGCATGGTCAATTCATCGCGTGGGTACCAGGTCACCCCAACCACTTGATTGAAGAAGCGTTGAATTTTTCCAAATCTAATCAAGACGGATCGCTCACCATCACCCCTCAATTCTTCAAACTCAACGATTAAGCTTCCAACATGTTTGTACTCGTATATAAGGCCATTTTTCTTGTCAACTCTTACTTTGATTTCGATTGTTGTCCCTCGGAGGCGGCGCAAAGCTTCTTCAATTAAATCGTAGGTATCAGTAGATCTCCGGCTATTTGTTCCACATATGTTTTTCGAAATTTCGTAGTAAGTTGAAATAAATTCAAAACTTTCATCAACTTCGCAACCTAAGTCTGCAATTCGTTTCTTATGGATGTCCGCAATTGACATAAAAACTGAACCATCAAACATAGACAGTGCTTTCCCCGGTCCTCGTGAAACAACTAAGCTTTCAGATTCATAAATTTCTGTCATTCCTTCTTCGAATACTTCAAGAATTCTTGACGGAGAAATCAAAGAAGTACGGGCAAGAAAATTCGGTAGAGCTTGGTGGTGACCTGCCCCCACTAGCCGTACCACTGAGTTAGAAGTTAGTCCGAGGGGTCAAGGTTATTCCAAAACTTGATGGTTTGTGTTTGCAGCAGCATTTGAATTAATTCGATGCTGCTGCGCGAATTGAG
>JBEEJP010000035.1:0-12021 GCA_041169125.1 Pseudomonadota bacterium | reverse complement strand
AGGCGTTGACCCAAGGCATCTCCAACGGTTTGGCCTCGTTTGGCGATGCGGTGGGCACCTTGTCGCAGACCATTCAAAACACGCGCACCACCATCACTGAACTCGATGCCTCGTTGGCACGCGCCAGTGCGATGGGACAACAAGGCACACAACAGCTCGAAGCACTCTTGGGCAACTTGGGGCAAACCGTACAAACGGTACAAGGGGCAATGGCCGGCTTGCAAGGCACGGTCGAACGCATTGACCAAACCGCCGAGAAGTTCAAAGACAGTGCCACCGCCATCGAAGGCGCAGTGGGCTTGCAACGCGCCGCAGCCACCGACTTCAAAGACGCCTTGATTCCAATGAACCAAGCATTGGGGCAAACCGTGGACACGCTCAAACAAAGTGCAGTGTCTGCCGAAGAGGCGCTGGGCCATGTGCGCTCACATTTGCAAGATGCACAAAAGGCACTCACCGGCACGGTGGATGCACTGACCAAAGGCGTGTCAGGCTACAGCACCCAAATTGCCGATTTGCACACCAAGATGGACCAACACTTGGCCAGCGCAGTGAACCAGTTGAGTGGCAGCATCACCAACCTAGAAGAAGTGTTGGATGAGTTCATTGACGCTTTGCCACCCAAGGCATAACACCACGCTCATCACGCCACGCGTCTAAAACAGCCCAACCACCATGTTCATCAAAACACGCCGCAACACAGCGGCCACCAACGAGCAAGTCGAAGAGTCCGGCTACATGGCCTCGGCCAGTGACTTGATGATTGGCTTGCTGTTCATCTTCATCGTGATGGTGATGGTGCTGCTCTCGCGCAAACCCGAGCAACCACCCGAGCCACCCGCTGACCCACTGGCCACGGTGGTACACACCATTGGCACCAAGCTGCAAAACGCAGGTGTGCCGGTCACGATCAACCAAGTCTCGGGCGTCATCAGCTTGCCGGCTGACACGTTGTTTGCACGCGGCAGCGCCGAGCTGGAAAGCTTGGGGGTGCGCACGCTGCGCCAATCGGCCGAACAGCTGCAACAGGTGCTGCCTTGCTACATCTATTCGCAACGCCGCCAACTGCCTGCCGACTGCCCGCCCAACCCCCAACAGGTGGAGATTGAAACCATTCTGATTGAAGGCCACACCGACTCGGTACCGCTGCACCGTGGTGACTACAACAACTGGCATTTGGGCCTCGACCGTGCACGTGCGGTGTACAAGGTGCTGGGCTCAGAAGGCATGCAAAGCTACCGCAACGAACGCGAGCAACCCGTGTTTGGCATCAGCTCCTACGCCGACGAGCGCCCCACCAGCAAAGACAACGACACCCAAAACCGCCGTGTAGAGCTGCGTTTTGTCTTGGCCTTTCAGCCCACCGACACGGGTGCTGCCAAAGGCCCCAGCAGCACCTTGAAGAAGATGCAAGAAACCGTGCGCTAACGCTGAGCCATGCAAGATTTTTTCGCCCCCCTGCCGCAAGACTTTGACCAGCTGGCCCATGCTGCGCGCACCAAGCGTGGCAGTGGCTTGGGCAAAGACCCCGACTTGCGCACCGTGGGCGAACGCACCTACAGCGCGTTTGAGCGCGTGCAGTTTGCATCCAACAGCACCGCACCACGCCAGCGTGATTGGCGCAACATGCCCTACGCCCTGTGGCTTGATGCCGAGCGCGGCCTGCACGCGCACACAGCGCTGACAGACCGTTACTTTGACGTGGCGGTGCCTGAAGCCCTGAACACACGCCGCCCGCTCAAGTGGGGCCGTGGTTTGCTGCACACCTATTTGCAAAGCTTCAACCCAGACAATCCCGTGTTCTTGAAGCTGGCCCACACCGCACGTGACTTTTTTTTAGACCCACGTGTGTTGGCCTCGTTGTCAGAAACCGAAGCCAGTGGCTTAGAACGCCTCATCACCACCTTGGACGTGTTGGACCCACTCAATGGCCCTGTGCATGTGGCCAATGACATTTTGGGAATGCCTGCCGACAAAACCTTGCTGCAATGGCAAGAGCGCCACGCACTCACCCAAGGCTTTTGGTTGAACAACTTTTGCAAGCAAGCATTTTTAGAAGCTTTGCAAGCGCCCGAAGAAATTCGCAGCACGATGGGCTACGTCAAGCGCATGTGCGAATGGGCCATGCACGACATGGGCCAGCCCACACAACGCCTGCGCTACCCGCTGTGCCGCGACGAGTTTGCCTACAGCCTGCTCTCGCCTTGGTTTGAACGCAACCCACCGCAAGATGTGAAAAACGCACTGCTGTCCGAGCTGCTGCGCACCTTGGGCGACCCACGCCACAACCACGCGGGTTGGTTGGGGGTGCGCCGCGAAGCGATTGAGACCGCCAGCCGCTGGCTGACAAGCCGCACCATGGATGCGTTTTTTGAAATCTTGCGCCACACCGAAGACGACATTGGCCCCTACCGCCGTCGTTTTTGGGAAGCCTATTTCCACGCCGGCCACATCTTGGAAGCGTGGATTGCCTTGGGAGAGCAAGCGGTCGCAGAACTGCAAAAGATCGACCCGAGTGGCGAACTGAGTTACGCCAAGATTTTGGGCAAGATCGCGCCCAACCAATGTGTGCTGATGCTGCGTATGGGCCATATTTTGTTTTGCGACTGGAGCCACCAAGGTCGATTGCGCGCCATTGCCCACAACGCCAAACAAGCGCCCAAGCTTTACCAAAACGCATACGAGCTTTTCCAGCTGCGCTTTCCTACACCGCTGGACTTCAACGATGGTTTGCTTGACGACCCCGGTCTACTTCACTACGAATCGGAGCTGGGAGGCTGGCAAGACACGGCGCGTCACTTCATTGATCAACACCTAGGGATTCACCTGAGCTTGGCAGACTTGATGCCCACTGACGGCGACATTTGATCCAGCGCAAACCCAAGGGTTTGTCAGAACTGTCTAAGTCAGACCCTTGTAAGAGCGCAGTTTCACAGTCGTAGGGTTTTGACAGATACCGCCATACAAGAGGAGACCGTGTTCATGAGCGACATCACCATTCACCAGCCATCAGCTGAGTTCGTAAAACAAGCCAACGTATCCGGCATGGCCGCTTACGAAGCCTTGTGCAAAAAAGCAGAAACAGATTACGAAGGCTTTTGGGCTGAGCAAGCACGCGAGTTGCTGAGCTGGAAAACCCCTTTCACCAAAGTGCTCGATGAGAGCAACGCTCCTTTCTTCAAGTGGTTTGAAGACGGCACATTGAATGCCTCCTACAACTGCTTGGACCGCAACATCGAAAAAGGCTTGGGCGACAAGACCGCCATCATCTTCGAAGCCGACGGCGGCGAAGTGACCAAAGCCACTTACAGCCAGTTGCTGGCCAAGACTTGCCAATACGCCAATGCACTCAAGTCAGTGGGCGTGAAAAAAGGCGACCGCGTGATGATCTACATCTCGATGTCGATCGAAGGCGTGGCCGCCATGCAAGCCTGTGCCCGTATTGGCGCCACCCACTCGGTGGTGTTCGGCGGTTTCTCGGCTCAGTCTTTGCGCGATCGCATTGAAGACACCGGCGCGGTGGCCATCATCACCGCAGACCAACAAGTGCGCGGTGGCAAGCACCTGCCCTTGAAGTCCATCGTGGACGAAGCCATCGCCATGGGCGGTTGCGGCTCTGTGAAAAACGTCTTGGTGGTCAAGCGCACCGGTGGCGACATTGCCATGACCGCTGGCCGCGACCAATGGTTGGGCGAGTTGGCAGACAAACAAGCCACCACCTGCGAACCAGAATGGGTGGGCGCTGAGCACCCTCTGTTCTTGCTCTACACCTCGGGCTCCACAGGCAAACCCAAAGGCGTGCAACACAGCACCGGCGGCTACTTGCTCCACGCAGCACTGACCACCAAGTGGACATTCGACCTGAAAGACAATGATGTGTTCTGGTGTACCGCCGACATCGGCTGGGTCACAGGCCACACCTACATCACCTACGGTCCTTTGGCCTTGGGCGGCACTGAAATCGTGTTCGAAGGCGTGCCCACTTACCCAGACGCTGGCCGCTTCTGGAAGATGATCCAAGACCACAAAGTCTCGATCTTCTACACAGCGCCCACCGCGATTCGTTCACTCATCAAAGCTGCGGAAGCCAACGATGCCGTGCACCCCAAGAGCTTCAACCTCTCTAGCCTGCGTTTGTTGGGCTCGGTGGGCGAGCCCATCAACCCAGCCGCATGGGAGTGGTACTACAAGCACGTGGGCGGCAGCCGTTGCCCGATCGTGGACACCTTCTGGCAAACCGAAACGGGTGGTCACATGATTACCCCTCTGCCAGGTGTGACGCCTATGGTGCCCGGCTCTTGCACACTGCCCTTCCCTGGCATTCAAGCCGCCATCGTCAGCGAAACTGGCGAAGACATGCCCAATGGCCAAGGCGGCATCTTGGTGGTGAAAAAGCCATGGCCTTCCATGATTCGCACCATCTGGGGTGACCCCGAGCGCTTCAAGAAGAGCTACTACCCAGACGATTTCAAAGGCAAGTACTACTTGGCTGGCGACGGCGCGATCCGCGACGAAAAAACAGGTTACTTCACCATCACCGGCCGTATCGACGACGTGTTGAACGTCTCTGGCCACCGCATGGGCACGATGGAAATCGAATCCGCCTTGGTGAGCTGCACCGAGTTGGTGGCTGAAGCCGCCGTGGTGGGCCGTCCTGATGACACCACCGGCGAAGCCATCTGTGCGTTTGTGGTGCTGAAGCGTCCTCGCCCCACCGGCGACGAAGCCAAGCAAATCGCCAAAATCTTGCGCGATCACGTGGGCAAAGAAATTGGCCCCATTGCCAAGCCCAAGGACATCCGCTTCGGTGACAACTTGCCCAAGACCCGCTCTGGCAAGATCATGCGCCGCTTGCTGCGTAGCTTGGCCAAGAACGAGGCGATCACCCAAGACACCTCGACACTGGAAAACCCAGCCATCTTGGATCAGCTGACAGACAACCACTGATCAGGCAAAAACCAAAAAAACCCGCCAATTGGCGGGTTTTTTCATGACGAATGAGTAGCGCGAGGCAACGCCTCAATCAACTCAGTTTTTGTCGAGCCAGTGACAAATGGGCTCCCACAACTCCAAATCTTTTTCCACTTGCGAAGGCGTGATGTCAAACATGGACAGGCCATGCGCCGCCATGTGCACGTAGTACTGGGTGTCACGCAAATAGCCCAGCACAGGCACTTGCAAGGACTCAGCAAACTCTCGCAGATGCGCAGAAGCAAGGGTGCGCGTATCCACACGGTTACCCACCACCCCCACTTGCGCGGGCAATTTGCGGCTGAGTTGCGTCAACTCCATCAAGAAAGCATGGGTGGCTTGCATGTCAAACACGCTGGGCATCAAAGGCACCACAATTTTGTTGGCACGTTGCACCAGCTCTTTCAAGGCGCCACCACCGAGCCCAGCGGGCGTGTCAATGACCACATGGGTGGTCCCTTGCGGCGGCTTGGCGGTGGGCACTTTGCCGGCTTCGATGACCCACGTCGCCACAGGCGGAAGGCTGGCGGGGCGCTGCTGGAGCCAGAATTTGGACGATTGCTGGATGTCTGCATCTCCCAGCATGACGTGGTGACCTCGGGAGGCAAAGTAACCCGCAATATTGGTAGCCAAGGTGGATTTACCGGCACCGCCTTTTGGATTGGCAACGACAACAACTTTCATACACCCGACTCCCAAAAAATTGAATGATGACAAAAACATACGCTAAATAACGTATTTAATTGTTTAAATTGGCAATAGCAATATAAACTATAACAAGCAATCACTTTTGGAGGATTTCAATATGAGCGAAGGCACCAAAGACAAAAGCATTTTCATTGGCACCGGCGTGGTGTTCAAAGGTTCCATCAGCGCCCCGAACCAAGCCATCATTTCTGGCACGGTAGAGGGTGATTTGGTTGCCAAAGATGTGTTGATTGGCGCCTCTGGCATCGTGACCGGCACCACCGAAGCCGAATTCATCGATGTCAAAGGCGAGTTGAACGAATCCATCACCAGCAAAAATGTCTTGATCGTGCGTAGCACCGGCAAGGTCACAGGCGATGTGACGTATGGCGAGATCGAGATCGAGCGCGGTGGCAAGATCAAAGGCGGCATGAAACAGGTCTAAGACTTGTCGCAGCCTTTGCCATCTGAGCAAAGGCTGTGTTGCTTGACACAAGGCTGCATACAGCGTGACATGCGGCCCACCTAAAATCAGTGAAACTTTCAGCAGCGCACTCGTTTGTCTCACTCACCCTCCTCGCACGTAGCCTCTGACTCAGCCCTCGCGGCCTCGCCTTACGCTGCGCGTCAACGCACCCCTCGCAAACACCTTGTCGGCATTGGCTGGGTCATTGTGTTGCACGCGTTGCTGTTGTGGGCCATTTCCTCTGGGCTCGCACGCAAGGTGGTGCGCTTGAGCGAGAACACGGTTGAAGCCGTGCTGATGTCGGAGGCACCGCCACCCGCGCCTGCCGCACCTAAAACGCCGCCCCCAAAGACACCCGCGCCACCGCCGCCTGCGCCTACCAGCACAGCGCCAGCCATCACACAAACCAACACACCGCCTGCCGCTGCGCCCACAGCACCCGCCGTTCGCACGGGTGCTGTCATTCAAGCTGGGGCGTATTGCGCCAAGCCTGACTACCCGAGCGCCTCACGTCGCATGGAAGAAGAAGGCACCGTCATCTTGAAATTTTTGATCGGTGTAGACGGCAAAGTGCTACAAGCCGATGTGGACAAATCTTCTGGCTTCACCCGTTTGGATGATGCCGCACGCAATGCTCTGTCAAAGTGCCAATTCCGCCCTGGCACGGTCGACGGCAAACCCGAACAAAGCTGGGCCACCATTGCCTACAAATGGCGCTTGGAATAAGCGCCAACTCAACAAAGGAAACACCATGTTGCAACACACTTTCACGCGCACCGCTGCCGCACTCACCACACTGACATTCAGTCTCGGTGCGATGGCCGAAGAGGTCGTTGAGAACCCCTATGGTTTGTCAGCCCTGTGGGCACAAGGCGATGTGGTGGCCAAAGCCACTTTGCTGATTTTGGTCATCATGAGCATGGGCAGCTGGTATGTGATCTTCACCAAACTGGCCGAGCAAAACCGCGTCATGCGCTACGCCCAAACTGCGCAAAACAATTTTTGGAATGCAGGCAATGTGCGCCAAGGCACAGACGGCTTGGAAGTTGACAGCCCGTTTCGCTTCATCGCTGAAAAAGGCTTAGAGAGTGCAGGCAAGCACACGGGCTTGTTGGGCAGCATCAACTTCAACGACTGGGTGACCATGAGCATCCAACGCGCCATGAACAATGTGCAAAGCCGCATGCAAGACGGTTTGGCCGTGTTGGCCACGGTGGGTTCTACTGCACCGTTTGTGGGCTTGTTTGGCACGGTCTGGGGCATTTACAACGCATTGGTCAAGATTGGCATGTCAGGCCAAGCCAGCATCGACAAAGTGGCGGGGCCAGTGGGCGAATCGCTCATCATGACGGCCATTGGTTTGGCGGTGGCCGTGCCTGCAGTGTTGGGATACAACTGGTTGGTGCGCCGTAACAAGGTGGCGATGGAAGAAGTGCACGCCTTTGGCGCGGACTTGCACGCAGTGCTATTGGGATCTGCCGAGTCGGGCTCGGCACAGAAATAAGCCATGGCCATGCACCTAGGCCCCAGCGGGGGCGACGATGAATTGCTGACCACCATCAACACCACCCCGTTGGTGGACGTGATGCTGGTGCTGCTCATCATCTTTCTCATCACCATTCCGGTGGTGACCACCTCGGTCAAAGTAGAGCTGCCGCACGAAGTTCAGCAACCGCGTGAGACCAAGCCAGACAACATCATCTTGTCGGTCAACGCGCAAGGCCAAGCCTACTTGTATGACGCCCCCGTGCGCAGCAATGCAGACCTGATCAAACAGTTGCAAACCTTCACTGAAAAAACGCCACAACCCGAAGTGCAAATTCGTGGCGACGCCAAAACCGACTTTGAAGCCGTGGGTCGCGTGCTGTACGCCGCACAGGTGGCGGGCTTGACCAAGGTGCGGTTTGTCACAGACCCGCAGGGGCAATCTGCAGCATCGCCGCAGGGGAAATAAACATGGCGATGAACCTGCAAACCAACGACGAACCCGAAGTGATGATGGACATCAACACCACGCCGTTGATTGACGTGATGTTGGTGCTGCTGATCATGCTCATCATCACCATCCCTGTGCAGCTGCATTCGGTCAACCTCGACATGCCGCAAAGCGCCGCACCGCAAACCAAAAAGCCCAGCGTGGTGCGCATCGACGTCGATGCCCGCAGCGTGGTGAAATGGAATGGCAAACCCTTGGCCGACCGCGCTGCATTGGACGCCTTGCTGCAAGAAGCCAAAGCCCAAGAGCCGCAACCCGAGCTACATATCAAAGCCCAAGGCAAAGCCAAATACGAAGCCGTGGCGGGTGTGTTGGCCAGCGCCCAACGTCAGGGCCTGACCAAAATTGGCATTGTGGGCACGGAGCAATTTGCGGCGCCTTGATGCGCCGCCAAGGGACCGCGCGTTAAAAATCAATCAGCCGTGATCTTGGCTGACTTGATGACGTTGCCCCAATAGTCCAGCTCTTTGCGCGTGAACTCGCCCAATTGGGCCGGCGTGAAAGCTTCGACCGACGTGCCTGAATCTTCGGCCTTCTTACGCACCTCTGGGGCTTGCAAAATTTTGTTCACCTCGGCGTTGATGTGCTGAACGATGCTCGCAGGCGTGCCTGCAGGGGCATACAAGGCAAACCATGAATCGAGGTCGTAGCCTTTGAGGCCAGCTTCTGTGGCAGTAGGAACATCGGGCAACGAACTCAAACGTTTCTGGCTGGTCACCGCCAATGCACGCAGTCGGCCCGACTTGATGTGACTCACCACAGACGCAGGTGTGGTGATGTGCATGTCTACCGTGCCGGCCAACAAGTCTTGCACCGCTGGGCCTGAGCCTCGATACGGAATGTGGGTGATGAACGTGCCTGTGAGCTGCTTGAACAACTCACCTGCAATGTGTTGGATCGAGCCATTGCCAGAGGAGGCGTAATTCAACTTGCCCGGATTTTTCTTGGCATACGCAATCAGTTCTTGCAAGTTGTTGACGGGTAAGGCGTGGTGAATCGCCACAACTTGCGGTGCACGCGTGACCATGGCCACCGGCGCAAAGTCTTTGATAGGGTCCCAGCCTGCGTCTTTGAACAAATGCGGGTTGCCCACTTGGTAGCCGCTGTAGGCCACCAACAAGGTATAGCCATCCGGCTTGGCACGCGCCACAAATTGGTTGCCAATATTGCCTGCCCCACCCGGACGGTTGTCCACAATGACCGACTGCCCCAACGCACGCGTGAGCGGTTCGGCGATCAAACGCGCCGTGAAATCGGTGCTGCCCCCGGGTGGCGTGGGCACCACCAAGGTGACGGGACGTTGCGGAAATTTGACTTGTGCAAAAACCGAAGGGCTCACGCCCGCCACCAGGCCAGCGGCGCCGAGTGCGATGAGGTTGCGTCGTTTCATGGTGTCTCCTTTTTGATTTTTTGGCTGCACTTAGGCCAGCTCTGAAATTTCGATCAGATTCAAATCAGGGTCACGCACATAGACCGATCTGATTTTTTGTGTGGCCCCTGTACGCATGACCGGGCCTTCCACGATGGGCCATTGCGCGGCATTGAGCTTGGCAATTACTTCATCAAGCGGCACCGTGGCAATGAAGCACAAATCCAAAGCACCGGGCACAGGCACATGGGCTTTGGGTTCAAACTCTTTGCCACGCACGTGCAGGTTGATTTTTTGGTTGCCAAACTTGAACGCCTTGCGCGTGACAGGCGGCGTACCGCCCACAAAACTCTCCAGCGTCATGCCCATGACGCGGGTGTAGAAATCCACACAAGCGTCTTCGTTGAACGTGGTCAACACCAAGTGGTCGAGGTGGTCAATCATGCGGCTTCTCCTTTGAGTTCGTGCACATAGTCAGGGGCTGGGTGCAAGTCGGTGATGCGCCCTGCTTTAGCTACTTGGCTTGGCACGTCATGGCCCACGATGTCGGGCAAGTGACGTGCGACATTCAACAGTTTGTTCAAATCAATACCCGTGTCGTAGCCCATGGCGTCGAGCATGTGAATGGCGTCCTCGCTGCAAATATTGCCGCTCGCGCCTGGTGCATATGGGCATCCGCCTAGGCCACCCAGCGAACCATCAAAGCGTGTGATGCCTCCTTCCACCGCCGCCAGCACATTGGCCAAGCCCATGCCACGGGTGTTATGGAAATGCAGGGTGAGTTGCGTGTGTGGCAGCTGCGTTTGCAGCAAGGTCACCATGCGGCTGACCTGTGCAGGATGTGCCATGCCTGTGGTGTCACAAATGGTGAGGCCACGCACACCTAAATCGGCAAAACGCTGCGCATAGTGCTGCACCGCGGCCAAGGGCACATCCCCTTCCATGGGACAACCAAAGCACGCCGACAGCGACACATTGATGGGGGTGCGTCCGTCCACGTGTTGGATCACATCCTCCAAGGCCGCAAAGCTCTTAGCGCGTGTCATTCGCAAATTGGCAAGGTTGTGGGTTTCAGAGATGGACATCACCAAATTCAACTCGTCGGCACGCGACTCCATGGCACGCTCCGCGCCTCTGAGGTTGGGCACAAGCACGGTGTACTCCACGCCCGGCACACGGGTGATGCGTCCCATCACCTCTTCTGCATCACGCAGCATGGGAATGGCTTTGGGCGAGGTGAACGAGGTGGTCTCAATCTTGGCGTAGCCGCATTGGCTGAGCGCATCGATCAAGGCAATCTTGTCATCTGTGGGAATGAAGTTGGGTTCGATTTGAAAACCGTCACGGGTGACGACTTCGTTGAAATAAATGCGGGTCATGCGACGATGCCTTTGTCTTTGAGGGCTTGAATTTGAGCAGGCGTGAGGCCGATGTCTTGCAACACAGTCTCGGTGTCTTGCCCAATGGTGGGCGCGTTGCGGCGATGGCTGCCCGGTGTGCGTGACAGCTTCGGAATGATGCCGGGCACAGCCAATGACGTCCCGTCATCCATCTGCACGTGTTGAATCATCTCGCGCGCTTGGTAGTGCGGATCGGCCGCAATGTCGGCCACCGTGTAGATGCGCCCAGCGGGCACCTCTGCCTTGTCCAACGCCGTCAACACTTGCTCAACGCTGAGTTGCGCCGTCCACACGCCAATGGCGGCGTCAATTTCGGCCACGCGTTTGACGCGACCTGCGTTGTCCGTGAGTGCAGGGTCGTTGCCCAAATCGTCCCGCCCCATCGTGTGCATGAGGCGTTTGAAAATGCTGTCGCCATTGCCGGCAATCAACACATAACCGTCGTCTTTGCAGCGGTAGGCATTGCTCGGCGCAATGCCGGGCAAGGCACTGCCGGCCGCTTCGCGCACTGCACCAAACGCGCTGTACTCGGGCAACAAACTCTCCATGCAGTTGAACACGGCTTCGTACAAAGCCACGTCAATCACTTGGCCCTGCCCGCTTTTTTCGCGTTCGTGCAACGCCATCAAAATGCCAATCACGCCATGCAAAGAAGCCAGCGTATCGCCAATGCTCACCCCCACACGCACTGGCACACGGCCGGGCTCGGCGGTGAGGTGGCGCAAACCGCTCATGGCCTCGGCCACCACACCAAAGCCGGGCTTGTCACGGTAAGGGCCTGTTTGCCCATAACCACTGATGCGCAGCATGACGAGGCGTGGGTTAATGGCCAGCAGCTCGTCTGGGCCTAAACCCCAACCCTCCATCGCCCCCGGACGGAAGTTTTCAATCAACACATCGGCGTCTTTGATGAGCTGACGCACGATGTCTTGCGCGGCCTCGTCTTTAAGGTCCAAGGCCACCGAGCGTTTGTTGCGCGACTGCACTTGCCACCACACCGAGGTGCCGTCTTTGAGCAAACGCCATTTGCGCAAGGGGTCACCCGTCTTGGGGGTTTCGATCTTCACCACATCGGCACCAAAGTCGGCCAATGTTTTGGCGGCAAAGGGGCCTGCAATGAGTTGGCCGAGTT
>JBEEJP010000034.1:0-12040 GCA_041169125.1 Pseudomonadota bacterium | reverse complement strand
TCGCGCCCACGCAGCCCCATGCGTGCCAAGGCCACCAAGGCTTGTGCTTCGCTCAGCGCACGGCCTGACACGGCCGCATCGGACATGAGATTTTCGAAAGCGGTCAGCTCTTCTTTGAGCGACAAACCGTGGCCCAAATAAAACAAAGACGAACGAAACGCTGTGGCGTTTTTTTGAATGGGTTGATCGTCCCAACACACCTCGCCGGCGTCGGCGGGTGACAGGCCGCAGACGATGCGCAACAAACTCGTTTTACCCACCCCGTTGTCACCTTCGAGGTGCAAGGCTTGGCCGGCTTGCAAAGCAAAGCTGACATCGGCAAACAAGGGCTTGTTGCCACGGCTGCAAGAAAGGTGTGAGACGCGCAACATGGTTTAAATGAACGTCCCTGCGCAGGTGAGCACTTGACCGCCCGTGCTCATCTTGAAACGCGCAATGCCTGCGCTGCGTGTGGTGTTGACACCGCCGAGGTCGAGCTTGCGCACACCGCGCTCGCGCAACGCCTCAATGCCTTTCCACAAAATCAGGTTGTGCGCGTGCAAGTCTCGACCTGCATCGCTGGTCCACCCCACTTGGTAGGTGGCCGCTTCGCCGTGGATCAAAAACATCATGCCGGCCACACGGTCTCGGCCTACATCGGCACGCATCGTCAAAATGGTTTTGGCGGGTTGTTGACGCGAGGGCACATACAAGTCGAAGAAGTGCAAAGGCAAGCCGTGCAAACCGCGTTGTTCGCGTTGCTGCATTTCGGCGTCCAGCAGCCAGCGGTATTGGCCTGCGTTGGTGCCCACGCGGTGCACGGTCAGTTCAGAGCTTTCAGCGCCGCCCAAGCGATGGCGCCAGCGCTTGTCCAGTTGCGCACGCAACGCGTCCATCGACAAGGTGAGGTCGAGCATCACGGTGCTGTGCCCCGTCATCACGCGACGCCAGCGTGAGAGGCCCAGCTCGGCGCTTTGCGCCTCTTGCGGCGTGAAGGCCACGACACGTAAATTTTTCAGAGGAATGGTTTGCTTCAAGGCCTTGTACACACGCGCCTTGTCAGCGCCCGACACAGGCTGCAACCACACAGGCCCCAGCGAGCACAACGCCATGTGTGCCATGCCACCGACCAAACGGCGCACGATGAACTGGGCCAACGCCAAGGGCGTGCCGTCTTGCTCCACAAACGCGCGCAACACGCCTACGCCCAAGGTTTTCATGCATGCGCCATAGGCCCAGTCTTGCTGCAACGGTGCGGCGGCGGCAGCATGGTGCGCATCCCACTCGGGATAGCTCAGGGTGTCCCAGTTGACTTTCATGCGCCTAAAATCCTCACACCATGTGGAACAAACTTCGCCTTCGCCGACAAGCTGAGACCGTGATGGGACATCGCTTGGAAGAACCTCGCCTCACCTTGGTGTGTGTGCTGTGGGTGTTTGTGTACGTGGGTTTGCCCCTGTTGGTCATCAGCAGTTTGGTGGATTTGCTGATTCAGCAAATCACGGGCAGTTGCACCGGTTTTTGGTGCTGGTTTTAAGCAAAGCGTCATCGTTGTGTGCACAAGCCTTAGCGGGGTACGCTGCAAGGCCCTGTGATGTTGATCCGCACTTTCTTGCCCATGTAGGTGGTGTCGTGATACGCCGATACGACAACCGTGGCTTGATCAATCCGAATTTCTGACTCAGCGCCCGTGACCTTGTGTTTGCGAAACGCGCCCATTTCTTTGGCAGTGGTTAAGTTTTTACCGGTGTAGTCTTCGGTCGCCAAACTGTTGGCGATCAACAGGTAAGGCTCGGGGCCATTCATCTTCAAGAAGATGTTTTTGCCCATGGCTTGAATTTCAATCACCACTTTTTGCGGCTTGATCTTCACGTCTTCCGCCGTCGGAATCGTCGCTTCCACCTCACACGGCATTTTGAAAGTTTGAGCCTGTGCAGCACCGACCATCCAGGCGCAAGCCAAGAGCAAAATTTTCAAGGTGGGCGCAACGTGCATGGTCATGGTCCCCATTTTAAGAAGGCCGCGCATCGGTTTTGCGCTGCGCCACGCGCTGGGCGCGGTAAATGCCAGAGTGGCCGGAACACAGATAGCTCATCACACACGCCAGAGCTGCAAACACGCCGATCTCTGCACCAAACAACTCCATCGCCATCAAAGTCGAGGCAATCGGTGTGTTGGCCGCACCTGCAAACACGGCCACAAACCCCACGGCGGCCAGCAGGGCAAACGGCACATCCAACAACGGCGCCATGGCATTGCCCAAGGTGGCACCGATGTAGAACAAAGGCGTTACCTCGCCGCCTTTGAACCCTGCACCCAGCGAGGCCATGGTGAAGAGGGCTTTGCCCAAGAAATCTGTAGAGGCCAGAGGGTGCACAAACGCCTCCACCATCACAGGAATGCCCAAGCCTAGGTAGCGGTCAAAGCCGCCCCACATGACCACGGCGGCAATCACCACACCGCCGATGAAGGGGCGCAACGGTGCATAGGCGATGTGTTGTTTCATCACGCGGCTCAAGCCATGTGTGCCATCTGCAAACAGCTTGCCCGTCCAACCAAACACCGCCCCAGCCACCACCATGGCCAGCAACAGCCACACGGTGATTTGCGGCACATGACCGACGGCATACGGCGTGTGTTGCACGCCCCATAGCAAACCCACTTGATCGGCCACCACAGCAGCCAGCGTGCAGGGCAGCAAGGCATCGAGGCGCAAACGACCGATGGCCAACACTTCGAGGGCAAACACCGCCCCAGCCAGCGGCGTACCGAACACAGAGGCGAAGCCTGCACTGATACCAGCCATCAACACCAAACGGCGATCGACCGAGTTGAGCTTGAAAAAATGGGTGAGCTGATCGGCCAAGGCACCGCCCATTTGCACGGCGGTGCCCTCACGCCCCACCGAGGCCCCAAACAAATGAGAGATGACGGTCCCACCCAACACCAACGGCGCCATGCGCAAAGGCACCACTTTTTTGGGGTCGTGAATTTCGTCAATCAGCAAGTTGTTACCAGCCTCCACATGCTGGCCAAACTTGAGGTAGAGCCACCCCACCAAGAAGCCCGCCACGGGCAGGCCCCCAATGAGCCAAGGGTTGGCTTCGCGTGTGTGTGTGGCCCAGTCCAGAGCGAAGAGAAAAAGAGCGGAGGCCGAGCCAGCCAATGCCGCCACCACCGTCGCCAAAGCCACCCACTTGGCCACGTAGCGCAGAAGGTCTAGCTTGGAAGATGGCTCAAGATTCGGCATGTGTTGCCCTGTAAGACTGACCACCGAATAAGAAAAAAGCCGTTCGCTGACGAACGGCTTTTCGGTTTGGCGGAGAAGGAGGGATTCGAACCCTCGGTAGGGTCGCCCCTACGCTTGATTTCGAGTCAAGTACATTCGACCACTCTGCCACTTCTCCTGATTCGGTGTCGTTTGTCGAAGCTGGCATTCTATCAGGGGCGGCGTGCGCCAGCCCCGCCCAAAGGCTGCACCACCACGCCCGCACCAGTGGGTGCACCCGCGTTGCTCCCGACGGGGCTGACGGTCATCAAAGCCAGCGAACCACTCAACAAGCCACTGTCTTCAATCTCAATCGTGGCTGCGCGTTCAGCACGGGTGAACACGAGCAAACTTTTTTTGCCACGCACCGAAGCCACCATGGCCCACCCCTGACGAGGCAGCTGTTCGGCAAAGAAGTTGTAGCTGGCGTTGGCATCGCTGGGCAGCTCAAACACCGCACGCCCCAACCAGCCCTCGCCCACACCAAAGATCAAAG
Organism: Pseudomonadota bacterium; assembly: GCA_041169125.1. Taxonomy (GTDB): domain Bacteria; phylum Pseudomonadota; class Gammaproteobacteria; order Burkholderiales; family Burkholderiaceae_C; genus Limnohabitans. The sequence goes on along the minus strand of JBEEJP010000034.1, from coordinate 8,297 downwards.
ACTCTGCGGTGCGCAGTTTGGTGCCCGTGGGCAAAGGCATGCGGCCAAACTGCTCCATGCTGGGACGCTGGCTGTTCTCACCACTGCTGGATGCGTCGTTGGTGGTCCCACACGCCGTCAACACGGCGGTGGCGAGCAAGAGAAGTAGTTTTTTCACAGCGTGCATCCCTTCAAATTTTGATGACTGTATCAGCCGCGAAGCTCAGCCACCCCACCCATGTAAGGGCGCAGTGCCTCGGGCACGCGAATGCTGCCATCGGCTTGTTGGTAGTTTTCCAGCACGGCCACCAAGGTGCGGCCGACGGCCAAGCCTGAACCGTTCAAGGTGTGCACAAGTTCGTTCTTGCCTTGGGCATTTTTGAAACGCGCTTGCAGACGACGGGCTTGGAAAGCCTCGCAGTTGGAGACCGAGCTGATTTCGCGGTACGTGTTTTGGGCGGGCAACCACACCTCAAGGTCGTGGGTTTTGGTGGCACCAAAGCCCATGTCGCCGGTGCACAGCAACATGACGCGGTAGGGCAAGCCCAACTTTTGCAACACCGCTTCGGCGTGACCCGTCATCTCGTCCAAGGTGTCGTAGCTCTTGTCGGGGTGCACGATTTGCACCATTTCCACTTTGTCGAATTGGTGTTGGCGAATCAAGCCACGTGTGTCGCGGCCTGCGCTGCCCGCCTCAGAACGGAAGCACGGTGTGTGGGCGGTGAGTTTGATGGGCAACTCGTTTTCAGCCACCACCACATCGCGCACAAAGTTGGTCAACGGCACTTCGCTGGTGGGGATGAGGTACAGCGCGGTGCTTTCGCTGGTGGCTTCGCCTTCTTGGCCACCCTTCTTCGCTGCAAACAAGTCTTCTTCAAACTTGGGCAACTGGCCTGTGCCTTTGAGGCTGTCGGCATTGACGATGTAGGGTGTGTAGCACTCGGTGTAGCCGTGTTCTTGGGTTTGCACATCGAGCATGAACTGTGCGAGCGCACGGTGCATACGCGCGATGGAGCCCTTCATCACGGTAAAGCGTGAGCCCGAGAGCTTGACGCCCATTTCAAAATCGAGGCCCAAAGGTTCGCCCAAGTCCACATGGTCTTTGGGCTCAAAGCCCAAGGGGGCCGGCGTGGTGCCTGTGGGGCTCCAGCTGCGCAACACCACATTGCCGTGTTCGTCTTCGCCCGTGGGCACGCTGTCGTGCGGCAAGTTGGGCACCGCGAGTAACAAGGTTTGCAACTCGGTTTGCAAGGCGTCCAAGCGCACGGCGGAGGTGTCGAGTTCGGTTTTGATGTCGGCCACTTGCGCCATCACGCCCTCAGCGCTCTCGCCTTTGGCTTTGAGCATGCCGATTTGTTTGGACAAGGTGTTGCGGCTGGCTTGCAACTCTTCGGTGCGGGTCTGCAAGGTTTTGCGCTCTGCTTCTAAAGCTTGGTACGCCTGCACATTCAAGAACGCTTGTGGGTTCTTGCGTTTTTCGAGTTTGGCAATGACGCTGGGCAGGTCGCGGCGCAATTGGTTGATGTCGAGCATTTACTTCGTCCTTTGAATATTTATTTCAGTCCCTTAGGGAGTGGGAATTTGATGGTTTCTTCCACGCCATCGAGCGTACGCACCGCCACCGCGCCCAACGCGCGCATGCGGGCAATGACTTGTTGCACCAAGATGTCTGGCGCCGAGGCACCGGCGGTCAGACCCACACAGGTCTTGCCAACAAACCACGCGTCTTGAAGCTCATCAGCGTTGTCCACCATGTAGCTCGGCACGCCAGAGCGTTCAGCCACATCGCGCAAGCGGTTGCTGTTGGAGCTGGTGGGACTGCCCACCACAATGACCATCTCTACCTCTTTGCTCAACACCTTCACCGCGTCTTGACGGTTTTGGGTGGCGTAGCAAATGTCTTGCATCTTGGGTTTGCGAATGTTGGGAAAACGCGCCACCACCGCTGCGGTGATGTGGGCGGCATCGTCCACGCTCAAAGTGGTTTGCGTGACCACGGCCAAGCGTTCGGTTTGCTGAGGGGCAACCTTGGCCACGTCTTCGACGTCTTCCACCAAGTAAATGCCATCGAGCAGCTGGCCCATCGTGCCTTCAACTTCGGGGTGGCCTTTGTGGCCAATCATGATGAATTCGAAACCCTCTTTGTGCAACTTGGCCACTTCCACATGCACCTTGGTGACCAAGGGGCAGGTGGCGTCAAACACGTTGAAGCCTCGGCGTGCGGCCTCTTCTTCAACGGCCTTGGGTACACCGTGGGCACTGAACACCAACGTTGCGCCCACGGGCACGTCGGCCAAGTCTTCAATGAAGATCGCGCCTCGACTTTTGAGATCTGCCACCACAAAGGTGTTGTGCACGATTTCGTGGCGCACATACACAGGCGCGCCAAACTTTTCCAGCGCACGCTCCACGATGTCAATGGCACGGTCCACGCCAGCGCAAAAACCACGGGGCGCAGCGAGAACGATTTCTTGCAGGTGTTGGTTCATGTGTGTTTACAAAACGCCAATGACTTGCACTTCAAACGTCACGGGCTGGTTGGCCAGAGGGTGGTTGAAGTCGAACAACACGGCATCGTCCGTGACTTGTTGAATCGCGCCCGCAAACGCACCTTTGCCGGTGGGCGCGGGAAACTGCACCACATCGCCCACGTTGTATTGCTCATCCGCATCACCAAACTCTTTGAGCAAGTTCTTGCTCACCCATTGCTGCATGTCTGGGTTGCGTTCCCCAAAGGCCTCACCCGCAGCCAGCTCAAACGTGGTGTGCGTACCTTCGGCCAAACCCAACAAATGCTGTTCCAACGCAGGCGACAACTCGCCCGAGCCCAAGGACAGCGTGGCAGGTTTGTCGTTGAACGTGTTGATCACGTCGCCTTGCGGTCCCGAAAGCCGATAGTGCAGCGTTAAAAAAGAATCGGGGCCAATGGTAGGGTGAGCGTTGGATGCAGTCATAGGACTCTTTTTGGTTGAACCCCCTATTGTAGAAAGCTCTCACCATGGACCGTATGCCCGAACCGATGTCAATCCAACACCTGCCCATGGAGATGCGTCCACGCGAAAAACTGCTCAAACATGGGGCCTCGTCGTTGACCGACACGGAGCTGCTGGCTCTCTTCCTGCGCACAGGCATCAAAGGCAAAAGCGTGTTCATGATGGCCCAAGAGCTGCTGGACCGCTTCAAGGGGTTTGCCGGTCTCATCCACGCCAGTGCGTCTGAACTCAAAACATTCAAAGGCATGGGCGGCGATGCCAAGCGCTCGCAGTTGGTGGCCGTGCTGGAAATGGCACGCCGTGCCTTGACACAGCAATTGACTGAAACCGCCGTGATGAATTCCCCCAACGCAGTCAAGCAGTACCTGCAGCTCGAGCTGGCACAGCTCAAGCACGAGGTTTTTGCCGTGTTGTTTTTGGATGCCCACAACCGACTGCTGTCGTACCAGCCCATGTTTCGCGGTTCGCTCTCACAGACGATGGTGTACCCGCGTGAGGTGGCCAAGACCGCCCTCGCGCTGGGGGCCGATGGCGTGGTGTTGGCTCACAACCACCCGGGGGGTACGGTCAAGCCGTCGCCAGCCGACATGCGACTCACCCGCACCCTGCAAGAATCACTGGCACTGATTGACGTGACCGTGCGCGACCACATCATCGTGGCCCAAGGCAAGTATTTGTCGATGGCCGAAGAAGGATTGCTGTGAACCCGCAGCGTTCACTTCGTCGAAAGTCCTAGCCACACCACGCCTCTTCCATATACTCAAGCACAGGGCCTATGGTGTCTGTACGATCGCAGACACAACGCCAACTTAGCCACATTGGGCGCAACCAAGAAAACAAAGCCATGAAAGCCAAATCGCTGCAAGACTTGGGGGCCATTCGCAAGCAGGTGAACGATGCAGCCCTCGCTGCTGCCGCAGCCGAGCAGGCCCGCCTAGAGGCCGAGCGCAATTTATTCACCCACGCGGTGGGTCACGTCAAGCCCATCGCGGCCAAAGCCCGCGTGCTCATCACCCCCCAACGCCCGGCTGCACGGCCACTGCAGCAAACCTTGGATGACCAAGCCGCCTTGGTCGAGAGCATGAGTGATGAGTTCGATGTCAGCACCCTGCTCGACGTGGACGATCAGCTCAGCTTTCGACGCCCTGGCATTGGCACCGATGTGACGCGCAAACTGCGCAAGGGCGAATGGAGCCTGCAAGGCCAACTCGATTTGCATGGCCTGCGCAGCGACGAAGCCCGCGAGGCCGTGGGGCAATTTGTGCGCGATGCCAAACGCATGGGCTGGCGATGTGTGCGCGTGGTGCACGGCAAAGGCTTGGGCTCGCCCGGCAAAGAGCCGGTGCTCAAGAGCAAAGTGCAACGCTGGCTGGTGCAAAAGCAAGAAGTGATTGCGTTTGTACAAGCCAAGCCCGCCGATGGTGGGGCGGGTGCCTTGGTGGTGTTGCTGGGTCCGAGCGCCTCTTAACGCGCGCGCATTAGCTACTGCGTGGTCGCTCTAGAACGTGACGTCTCTGTTGCGCATCCAATCCGCCGTTTGAAAAAAGCTGTTTTTCAAACGCGTGCGTAACCCTTCGGGCACCTCGGTTTCACCCATGGCTTGGTCCATGCACGCCACCCACTGGTCACGCTCTTTGACACCAATGGAGAACGGCATATGGCGCATGCGCAAACGCGGATGGCCGTGTTTTTCCACGTAGTAATCGGGCCCACCCAACCAGCCGCACAAGAACATGAACAGGCGCTCACGCGCATTGCTCAAGTCTGGCCCATGGGTCGCGCGCAACGCGGCATAGGCGGGCTCCAAATCCATGAGGTCGTAAAAACGATCGACCAATCGCTGCACACGCGCTTCGCCGCCTATCCATTCAAACGGGGTGTCAAAAGGTGGTTTTTCTTCGATTTGCATAAGTTCAATTGTCGCGCCAGAGACGTGCTCACGGCAGCTGTAAATGTTTGGTGGCTTCGCGCACCGTCAACGGCGACAGCCCATCACGGTGCTGAACCACAAAGTCTGTGACCGCTTGCGGGTTCCAACGCGCGTAGTCGCGCAGCGCCCAGCCAATGGCTTTGCGAATGAAAAATTCTTTTTCATGGGCCAGTTGCTGCGCATACCCAAACAAACGTGGGGTGTCTGTGTCTAAACGCCAGCCCAGCTGATGCAGCATGGCAGAGCGTCGCACCCAAAAACTGGCGTGTGCCAACCAAGCATCCATGGCTTGGGCAGCATCTGGGTTTTGCTCAGTGGCGGCATGCATGACCTCGGCAATGACCGCACTCAGGCCATCCACAGTTTCCCACCACGGCTCGCGCAGCAGCAGGGCTTGCAAAGCGGGGAGGTCTTTCACAGTGAGCCAAGCACTGTGTTTGCGCAACACATCTACGGCGGTGTAGCGGTACTCGCGCTCTGGCTGTTGCCACAGCAACTCAGCCGCCTGCAACAAGTCGTCAGACGATGACCACCCCACCTTGCCGATGTCTTGGATGGCTTGCCGACGCACTGGGGCAGGCAAGCCCAAAAACTCAAACTGATCGAGCAAATAGGCTTTCATGGGCGCGGCCTTTGACGCATTGCTCAAGGGCGTGAGTGCGCGTTGAACCGCCCGCACATACTGTGGAGGCGTCATGCTCAGAGCGCTCACACCACTTGCCTCAAGGTTTGAACGACCGAGCGGCGCAACACATCGCGCAAGCCCCACCAACCTGCCATCAAAGCCAGGCACGCCCCCACGGCCCCACCGAGCAAAGGCACCCACGGACTGGCGGTCCATTCAAATTCAAACGCGAACTTGGCCAAGCCCCAGCCCATGGCCATGGCCACCGTGCTGGCCAACACGCCTGCCAAGGCACCAATGCCAGCCAACTCTGCGCGTTGGACACGGGCCAGCAATTGGTTGGACGCGCCCAGCGCACGCAGCACGGCGTACTCTCGCGCACGCTCTTCACGTGTGGCGGTGACCGCAGCAAACAGCACCACCAAACCAGCCGCCAGCGTGAATAAAAACAAAAACTCCACCGCACTCACCACTTGGCTCAACACGCTTTGCACTTGGTTCAAGGTGGCCCCCATGTCCACATTGGTGACATTGGGAAAACGGCTGATCAACTGGTTGTCAAAGCTTGGCGCAGCTCGATCGCCCTGCGCGACGACAGCGGGCGGCGGCGCTCGAAAGGCCGCGATGAAAGTGGTGGGCACGTCAAAGCCAGCACCCGTGCTAATGCGGCTGACGGGGTACATGACAAAGAAGTTGGCACGCATCGACGTCCAGTCCACGCGACGCACCGAGGTGATGCGTGCTTCGTGCAACACACCGGCCATGTCAAAGCGCAAGGTGTCGCCCAGCTTGAGCTTCAAGGTTTTGGCAATGCCTTCTTCAATGCTCAAGCCTTCAGGGTCTTCGGGTTGCCACGCTCCCGCCACAACGGTGTTGTGCTCTGGTGGTTGTGCGCTGAATGACACATTGAACTCACGATCGACCAAACGCTGCGCCCGTTCTTCGCTGTAGCTGTCGGGGGTGACGGTGTTGCCATTCACCGCGACCAAGCGCGCACGGATCATGGGATACCAGTCGAACTGGTTCACCCCCGCATCGCGCAAGGTTTGCAAAAACGCGTCGGTTTGCGTGGGCTGGATGTTGATGACAAAGCGGTTGGGCGCATTCACCGGCGTGGCATTGCGCCAGCTGCTGATGAGGTCGGTGCGCAAGAGCACCAGCAAAGCCAACGCGAGCAAGCCCACCGCCAAGGCACTCACCTGCACCATGGCATACACAGGGCGTGCACTCACTTGTCGTGTGGCCAGCATGAGCCACGCGGGCGAACGCCCTTCCACCACACTGCGGCGCAGCACTTGCACCGCCAACCACGCCGCACCGGCAAACAACAGCACGGCCCCGGCAAAGCCACCCACCACCATGAGGCCAAGTTTCAAATCACGGCTCACCGCCACGAGCAGCACGGCAAAGCCTGAAATCCCCAAGGCCCACACACTCAAGGTGGTGGCTTTGAGTTCACCCACCTCGCGGCGCATCACACGCAGTGGTGGCACACGGGCCAGTTGCAACACAGGCGGCAAACCAAAGGCGAGCAACAAGGTCAGACCCGTGCCTAAGCCATAGGCCACAGGCCATAGGCTGGGCGCGGGCAAGGCGGTGTCGACCAAACCTTGAAGCAAAGCCACAAACACCCAGTGCACGGCATAGCCCAAGACCAAGCCCAAGGCGCTGGCAAAGCTGCCGACCCACACAAACTCGGCGGTGTACGACAAGGTGATGTGGCGTTGGCTCAAGCCCAACACACGCAACATGGCGCAATCATCCAAATGGCGTGCTGCAAATGCGCGGGCCGCCAAGGCTACCGCCACCGCGCTCAACAACGCGGCCAGCAACGCCACGAGGTTCAAGAACTTGCTCGCACGGTCCAAGGTTTGGCGCATCTCGGGGCGGCCCGCTTCGAGCGACTCCACACGCACGCCACGCACCTCTGGTTTTTTACTCTCGGCCTCAGCCCATGTTTGGAAATGTTTCGTGGCAGACTCTGCGCCCACCACAGCGTAACGCCACGTCACACGGCTGGCCGGTTGAACCAAGGCTGTCGCGTCGAGGTCGGCACTGTTCATCAACACACGCGGTGCAAAGTTCATAAAGCCCGCACCACGGTCTGGCTCGTGCACCAACACTTGGCTGATGCGCAAACGGCTTTGCCCCAGCAACATGTGATCGCCCACATCAAGGCCCAAGGCCTCTAAGCCTGACGCTTCGACCCACACTTCGCCTTGGGCGGGGATGGTGGTGGTTGTTTCAACCGCGGAGGTGCTGAGGCCGCCGTGCGGGTGGTCATCGCGGGCCTGGTCGCCAAGGCTGAGCACGCGTTGCGCCTGTGCCAAGCTGTTGGCCACTTTCAGCTCACCACGCAAGGGGTAACCTGCCTCTACCGCTTTGAGTGCCACCAATCGACTGGTGCCCTCCACGCCGTTTGGCGTCTGACCTCGCGCCATCGTCGGAAAACTCAAGGTGGTCGCGGCACGCAGGCCCTCTTGTTGGGCACGTTGCACGATGTGTGCAGGGGTGGCTTGGTCGCTCACTACCACCACATCGCCACCGAGCAACTGACGCGCATCGCGCGCCAAACCACCGTTCAAACGGTCCGCCAAAAAACTCACCGAGCTGAGTGCTGCCACGCCCAAGGCAACGGCCACCACCAACAAGCGCAACTCGCCAGCGCGGGCGTCACGCCACAGTGTTCGCCAAGCTTGCGTCCACCAGGTCACGCCGGTGTGCAGGGGCTGCGCACGGCTGGCTTGCGTGGGCTCGCTCATGCGTGGTG
>JBEEJP010000033.1:0-12143 GCA_041169125.1 Pseudomonadota bacterium | reverse complement strand
TTGACCACGGTTTCGTATTTGATGGTGCGGTCTGCGGTGATGACCACAGGGCCTTGTGAGCTTTCGCCTTGCAGTTCTTGCACATCGCGTGCCAAACCTTTGAGCGTGGAGCTGACAGATTTGTTGACGGTGCCGGTGCTCTTGACCGTGATGCGTTCTTCTTTGCTGATCTCCACGTGAATCACTTGGTCGGGCACACTGGCGGCTTTGCCCACGCTGGGCAAATCAATCACGGTGGGCGAGATGAGGGGCGCGGTCACCATGAAGATGATGAGCAACACCAACATCACGTCAATGAACGGCACCATGTTGATGTCGTTCATGGCGCGGCGGCCGCGTCCTGAGCGAGGGGCAATCGAAGCCATGTGCGTCTTCCTGCTCAGTGGCCCATCGTGCTGGCGCTCACATTGCGCTGCAAGATGTTGCTGAACTCTTCGATGAAGGTTTCGAGCTTGATCGACACACGGTCAATGTCGCGTGAAAAGCGGTTGTAGGCCAACACGGCAGGAATTGCGGCAAACAAACCAATGGCGGTGGCGACCAAGGCCTCGGCAATACCGGGCGCGACTTTGGCCAAGGTCACTTGTTGCATGCCGGCCAAACCCGTGAAGGCGTGCATGATGCCCCACACCGTACCAAACAAGCCCACGTAAGGCGACACAGAGCCAACCGAAGCCAATAATGACAAGTTGGATTCAATCGCATCCATTTCGCGTTGGTAGCTGGCGCGCATGGCGCGGCGTGCGCCGTCCATCAAGGCGCTGCTGTCGTTGATGCGGCGCTCGCGCAGTTTTTGGTATTCGCGCATGCCACTGGCGAAGATGCGTTCCATGGGGCCAGAGTGCTTGGCGTTTTGTGCTGCAGCGGCGAACAACTCGTTCAGGCTGGTGCCCGACCAAAAGTCGCGCTCGAATTCGTCGTTGAGTTCGTTCACACGTTTGATCGAACCGATCTTGCGAAAGATGGCGGCCCAGCTGGTGATGGAGACGCCCATCAGCATCAGCACCACAACTTGAACCACCCAACTCGCGTTGAGCAATAAATGAACGATGGAAAAGTCTTGTGTCATGTCAGGCGTTCCAATACAGAAGAGGGGATTCTCGCAGGCTTCATCGTGGCGGCATCGACCCAACCGATACGAATCGTGCCTTCGCAAAGTAAAGTTTCACCCAGCCACGCTTGTTGAGCGATGACAAGGCTGGCGCGGCCACCTTCGGCCAGCGTGGCGGTGACGCGCAACTGGTCGTCGAGTTTGGCTGGGCGGTGGTATTTGACGGCGGTTTCACTCACCACAAACATGCCACCGGTTGCTTCACGCAAGGCGTGTTGGCCAATGCCCAACGCACGCAGCCATTCGGTGCGCGCGCGTTCAAAAAATTTCAAGTAGTTGGCGTAAAACACGATGCCGCCGGCATCGGTGTCTTCCCAATAAACCCGAATCGGGTGTTCGAAAACGGTGCTCATGGTTTAGCTCAGCAAGGTTTGTAAACGGCCTATCGCAGCTTGCAGCTCAGGCAGTGATCGGGCGGTGGAGAAACGCACAAAGCGCGAGGTGTCAGCATGGCCAAAGTCACGCCCTGGGGTGATGGCGAGATTGGCTTGCTTCATCACTTCAAACGCAAAGTCCCAGCTGCCTTGCACGCCCAGTTTGGCGGCGGCTTGTGTGCAGTCGGCCCACGCGTAAAACGCACCATCGGGCATGACAGGCACATCTAGGCCGAGCGTGTTGAGGGCGGGCACAAAGTAGTCACGGCGTGTTTTGAACTCGGCGCGGCGGCGTTCGTACTCAGCGATGCTTGTGTCTTCAAAGCATGCGAGTGCGGCATGTTGTGCCACCGTGCTCGCGCAGATGAACAGGTTTTGTGCCAAACGCTCCACCACGGGCACCAGTGCATCAGGCACGACCAGCCAGCCCAAACGCCAGCCCGTCATGTTGAAGTACTTGCTGAAGCTGTTGATGCTGATGATGTCTTCATCCAAGGCCAGCGCGGTTTGCCCAAACTGTGCGTCATAGCTCAGGCCCAAATAAATTTCGTCAATCAACGTCACACCACCGCGAAGCTTGACCTCTTGGTGAATGGCGCGCAACGCGTCGGGGTGAATGGATGTGCCGGTGGGGTTAGAGGGGGAGGCCAGCAACACGCCTTTGGTGCGAGGTGTCCAGTGCGTGCGCACGTCTTCGGCGCTGAGCTGAAAACGTTGCGCAGCGGTGGTGGGCACCAAGACTGCACGACCTTCTGCCGCACTCACAAAGTGGCGGTTGCAGGGGTAGCTGGGGTCGGGCATGAGCACTTCATCCCCCGCTTCAATCAACGCCAAGCACGCCAACTGCAAGGCCGCCGAGGCGCCGGCGGTGATGACGATGCGTCGCGCAGGCACATGCACGCCAAAGCGCGTGCGGTACCACGCACTGATGCGTTCGCGCAGTTCAGGAATGCCCAATGCGGGGGTGTATTGCGTCACACCGTCGTGCACAGCACGGCTGGCTGCTTCTTGCACTAACGGGGGGGCGGTGAAGTCCGGCTCGCCGATGTTCAAAAAAATCATGGGCGCATCGGTGTGCGCCACCAAAGCAGCACGCTCGGCGGCGGCTTTGGCCACCTCCATCACATAGAAGGGTTCAATGCGTTGTGCGCGCTGGGCGATTTTCATCATCGGGCAAACAGTTGCGGATCAGCTTTAGGCTTTGCCTTTGGCGCGGTCGGCTTCGACTTCGAGTGCGCGCAGCTTCGGCGCCAGGCCGTTGAGCACGCCGTTGACGTACTTGTGGCCATCGGTGCCGCCAAATGATTTGGCGAGTTCGATGTATTCGTTGAGCACCACGCGCCATGGCACGTCGATGCAGTGTTGAAATTCATAAGCACCCATCCACATCACCGCGTGTTCGATGGGGGAAATCTCATCGAACTTGCGATCAAGCAAGGGCTCAATCAAGGCATCTAAAACTTCACGTTGCTCAATGCAACCGTACAAGAGGGCGTCGTAATGCACGGAGTCGGACTTGTGAAAACCGCTCAAATCGCGAGTGAACACATCAATGTCTGCTGCTTCGTTTTGACCCACCAAAAATTGGTAGAGACCTTGCAGCGCAAATTCGCGGGCACGGCTGCGGCCAGATTTGGCAGCGCTTTTGGTCGCGCCATGGCTGGCTGTTTTGCGTGCGTTGGGGGCGTCGGCTTTGTGTTGTTCGCTCATGCCAAGCTCTCCAGCAACAAGGCCATTTCCACGGCGACCCGAGCGGCATCGCGGCCTTTGTCGGTTTGGCGGGCCACGGCTTGTTCTAAGTTTTCGGTGGTGAGGATGGCGTTGGCAATGGGCACGTGGTAGTCCATGCCCACGCGTGTCACGCCGGCACCCGACTCGTTGGCCACCAACTCAAAGTGGTAAGTCTCGCCACGGATGATGCAGCCCAAAGCGATGAGGGCGCTGAACGGTTCTGGGTCTTCAATTTGCGCCAGTGCCGCCAAGGCCAAGGGCACTTCAAGCGCGCCGGGCACATGCACATGGGTAATGCGGTCGTCTGCCACGCCCATGGCTTTGAGTTCGGCGATGCAAGCCGTTGCCAGTGCGTTGGTGATGTCGTCGTTGAAGCGCGCTTGGACGATGCCAATTTTCAAAGCGCTGCCGTCGAGTGTGGTGGTGGAGGCGAGGTTAGAGACAAACATGGTTTTTGTTCTGGATGAATTGATTCTTTGATGGCTTTACTCTTTGGAGAGGTAGCCCGTGATTTCCAAGCCATAGCCTGTCATGCTGGGCATGCGGCGTGGGTTGCCCATGAGGCGCATTTTGTGCACGCCGCAGTCACGCAAAATTTGCGCGCCCACGCCGTAGCTGCGCAGGTCCATGCGACCACGCTCAGGGCCGTGGGCCGAGCGCGCGGTGCCATCAAACTGGGCCAGCAGTTGTTCGCCGCTTTCGCCGCAGTTGAGCAGCACGACCACGCCTGTGCCTTCTGCGTGGATGCGCGCCAAGGCTGCATCCAAGCCCCACGAGTGCATGACGCGGTTGGGTTCGAGTGCATCGAGCACCGACAAGGGCTCGTGCACACGGGCCAGCACTTCGGCGTCTGCCCCCCAAGTGCCTTTGACCAAGGCCATGTGAACTGCACCGCTGGTCATGTCTTTGTAGGCGTTGGCGGTGAACTCGCCGTGCGCGGTGTGCATGGGGCGTGAGCTGACTTTGTGCACGAGGGACTCATGGCGGCTGCGGTAGGCAATGAGGTCGGCAATGGTGCCGATCTTCAAGCCGTGTTCGGCCGCGAAGAGTTGCAAATCAGGCAAGCGGGCCATGGTGCCGTCGTCTTTCATGATTTCGCAAATCACAGACGAGGGTGAGCAACCGGCCATGGCGGCCAAGTCGCAACCGGCTTCGGTGTGGCCTGCGCGCATGAGCACGCCGCCGTCGACCGCTTGCAGGGGGAACACGTGGCCGGGTTGTACCAAGTCGCTAGGTTTTGTGGCTTTGGCCACCGCCACTTCGATGGTGCGCGAACGGTCGGCGGCAGAGATGCCGGTGGTCACGCCTTCGGCCGCTTCGATCGAGACGGTGAACGCCGTGCTGTACACCGTGCCATTGCGTGCGGCCATGGGGGGGAGCTTCAAATACTCGCAGCGCTCGCGGGTGAGGGTGAGGCAAATCAGGCCACGGCCAAAGCGGGCCATGAAGTTGATGGCTTCGGGGGTGACGTGGTCAGATGCGAGCACCAAGTCGCCTTCGTTCTCGCGGTCTTCTTCGTCGACCAAGATGACGATGCGACCGGCCTTCATGTCGGCCACGATGTCTTCAACAGGGGAGATAGCGACGGGCTTTAGCCCTTGGGTGGCGCTCATGGTTGGGCTTTCAATGCAGTGGCGTCGCCCAGCGTTGCGTCGACACGCAACATGCGTTCGACGTAGCGGGCCACAGTGTCAATTTCAAGGTTCACCGTGCTGCCGGTTTGGAGCGAGCCCAAAGCGGTGTTCTCAACGGTGTGGGGAATGAGGTTGATGCTGACTTCTGCGCCACGCAAACCCAGTGGGCCGTCGGCGTTGAAAAAGTCTTGCACACGGTTCACCGTCAGGCTCACGCCGTTGATGGTGATGGAGCCTTTGTAGGCCAAGTACTTAGCAAGGTCGGTGGGGGCCATGATGCGCAGCTCCCAGCTTTCGCCCACTTTGGCAAAGTGGCTCACATGGCCAATGCCATCCACATGGCCTGAGACGATGTGGCCGCCCAAGCGGTCATGGGCGCGCAAGGCTTTTTCCAAGTTGACGCGGCCCACCTCGCTCAAGCCACTGGTGCGGGCCAAGGATTCGGCGGAGATGTCGATGGTGAAGGTGTGTGTGTCGAGGTCGAAGCTAGTGACCGTCATGCAAGCGCCGTTGAGCGCGATGCTGTCCCCCAGTGCGACGTCGTCGAGATACCCAGCAGGCGCTTCGAGGGTGAGGCGCTTGCCGTGGTTTAAAGAGCTACCCAGGTCGTGGACAGCGGTGATGCGCCCCACGCCGGTGATGATTCCGGTGAACATCCTGCTATTTTCGCAGGTTTACGCCCTGCTTACCGGCTGAGGCGGGCCAATATCCTTAAATCGGGGCCGATTTGTGTCACTTCTTGAAACGACAAGGCTTTGGCTTCGTCCAAAGTGGCGAAAGGTCCTAAATTTGTCATGCCACGGCCCTGGCCCAAGAGCTTGGGCGCGAGGTAGGTGAGCAGTTCGTCCACCAAGCCTTCACGCAAGAGTGAGCCGTTGAGTTTGTGGCCTGCCTCGACGTGCACTTCGTTGATGTGTTTGGCGCCGAGGTCTTTGAGCATGGCGGCGAGGTCGACTTTGCCTGAGGCGTTGGGCAGGCAAACCACCTGAGCGCCTTGGGCCTCTAGGGCTGCACGACGTTCGGCGTGGTCAACGGCGCAGTAAATCCACACGGGACGCTGCGGTTGAAAGAGTTTGGCGGTGAGTGGTGTTTCGAGCTGGCTGTCCATCACCACCAGCGTGGGCTGTCGGGGGGTGGGCACGGCGCGTACGTCGAGCTGGGGGTCGTCTTCGAGCACGGTGCCAATGCCTGTCAGCACGGCACAAGCGCGGGCACGCCATGCGTGACCGTCGTCACGCGCGGGGGCGGAGGTGATCCACTGGCTCGCCCCGTTGTTCAGTGCCGTTTGGCCGTCGAGCGAGGCGGCGATTTTCATGCGCACCCAAGGTGTGCCTTGCGTCATGCGTTTGAAGAAACCCATGTTGATGTCGTGGGCGTCGCCTTCTAACAACCCCACCTCCACCTGTACGCCCGCAGCACGCAAGCGCGCGGTGCCTTGCCCCGCCACCAAGGGGTTGGGGTCTTGCAAGGCCACCACAACACGTGCCACACCTGCGCTGGCCAGTGCATCACAACACGGGCCAGTGCGGCCTTGGTGGCTACATGGCTCTAGGGTGACATAGGCGGTGGCACCTTGCACATCGTGCCCTTGGGCCTGTGCATCACGCAAGGCCATGACCTCGGCATGCGCCTCACCTGCGCGTTGCGTGTGACCGCGGCCCAGGACCGAGCCATCGGCGCCGACAAGGACACAACCCACGCGAGGGTTGGGGGAGGTGAGGTAGAGGGCCTCACGCGCCAAGCCTAAGGCTTGTTGCATGAAGTCGGTGTCGTGCACAGAGAAACGCATGGCGCAATTATGAACGGGTGGCGCTCTGTGTGTCCGCCCATCAACGGCTCCAACACTGCGTGGCAGCTTGGCTGGCGTCTTGTACGCCGCGCTGGCCCAGATGATTGAGGGTCAACGTACCGCACGCATCCAAGGCCTGTGTGCCCAGCGGTGTGGCGCTGAGGGTGTAGCTTTGCGCGGTGCTGTTGACCGTCATTTGGTAGCGCTGCCCGTCTATGTGCAGCACGTTGGCGGGGACATCGGCTGTGAGCGGATAGCTGCCGTTGGCGCTCGCCGCGCGCTCTAGCCAGTGCGCGGTTTGCAGCAATGCGGCGCGGGCTTGGGCGCGTTGACTGCGCATGATGAGGCTTTGGTAGCTTGGCCAAGCGAGGCCCACGAGCAGGGCGACGATGCCAAGCGCCATCAATAGCTCGATGAGCGTGAAGCCGTGAGCGGTGCGGGAGTGCGTATCCGTGTATGTCATGGGGTCAGTCGTGCAACACATGCCAGCTGTGCCACTGCCCGGTGGGGGAGGTGGGGGCGTTTCTTTCCCAAATGGCTTGCAGCACGGTGGTGCTGCCGGGCATGAGGCCCTTGGCCAAGACGGTGATGCGGTAAATGAACTGGTCATGGGGGGTGTTGTCTTGTGGAAAAACCTCCACCCAGTACCACGCTGTGCCGCTCTCACCAGAGCCATCGACAGCGGCAACGGTCATGGCTGTTGCCGTTTGCGTTTTCCAATAGCTGGCTTGGGTGGCGTTGGCGCTGAGTGCGTGAGGTGCGCAAATGCCTGCGTTGCACACGTTGGGCGACAGGCGCTGGCGCAAGGTGTCGTACTCGGTCATGGAGGCAGGAAAGAACGCATGTGTTTGCGTGGCGTTGCCCGCGGTGTGGCGTAGGTCGGGGGTGGTGCCATCGCCATGGGCAACGCCCACGATGTCTGCCACCGTCGTGGACAAGGTGGCATGCGCCCTGTGCAGGGTGCGCAGCTGGTCTGCCTCGGCGTTGATGAGTTGTTCATTCACCCACAGATTGCGCAGGGCCAGCAGCGCCGCGAGGCTGGCCAACGCGAGCATGACCATCAAGGTGGGCAAGGCAAACCCGTGTGGTGTTTTCATGGCATCACCCCGTCGCGGTTATGCAAAGCGATGACGCGTTTGAACGTGCGGCGCACACGGCCATCGGCGGGCAAGGCTTCACTGTGGCATCCCAGTTGGCCCGTGTGGGGCTTGGCGTTGTGAACGGTCTGGATGCTCGCCACACGCAAGCACACCTCAATGGCCAATACATGGCCCATGTCGCTGACTTGGCTGGCTGTTTTCCATTGAATCGTCTGCGTGCTGGGGGTGGCCTCGGCGTAGCGCAGCTGAAAGTCTTCGATCCCCTCGGCCAAGGCTTGGTAGGTGCTGCCGGCTAGGTTCAGGTCTTTGCAGCTCAACTCTTGGTGGGTGTTGAGTTTGTAGTCGTTGCGCACGTGGGGGTGTGTGCTGCCTGTGTTGCCTTGGCAGTCGATGGCGTCGAGCGCATGCCAGTGACCCAGTGTGAGGCTTTCGACGTAGGGGGAGCCGTCGATGCCAGACAGCGCAGCTTGCTCGGTGTCTTCGCTGGGGGACAGCGCAACGGCAAACTGCGCGTTGCTGCGGGTGATCAAGTAAGCCGCACCACTCATGTGTGCTTGTTCACGGATGTTGCGCAAAGCCACGCGTGCGTTGGCGTGCACCGCATCTGCGGCGGCCATGGCGCTCCATGTTTGCTTGCTGGTGCCGTAAGCGGCCGTCGCGGTCGCGATGACACACAAACCCAGCACCATGCCGATGAGTAGTTCGGGCAAGGTGTAGCCCTGCTGCGTGTGTGGCGGTGCTGGGGTAGAGGTCATCGCGTGGGTGTGAAAAATAAACGCCAACAACTCATGCGTGTGGGGCAGAGTGGTGCGCCTGAGCTGCCATCGGTGCGGTAGGTTTCGTTGGCATCACGCCAAGCCATGACAATGCCCCACCCATTGGCGCTGCTAGGCCATGCAAACACAGCCGCGTCGCCTTCGGGGAGCTGGCTGCTGAGCGATTGTTGGAGTTGCTGCATGTCCCACGCCGCAAGGTCTTGTCGCGAGCAGGTCGTCGCAGAACAATCGGGTGCAGCAGGCGTGAGGGTGGCGCTGCCCCACGTTTTGGCGTACAGGGTGCGCATGGGCGCGTTGAGGGTCATGCGTTCGGCCAAGTCCTCGGCAAGGCCTATGGCGATGGTGCGCATCAGTTGTTGCCGTTGTTGCATCAAGGCCTGTTGGTGCATCCACAGCAACGCCAGTACGCCGCACGCCAAGATGAGCAACGCGATCAAGGCCTCCAACAAAGCAATGCCCGATTGGGTGGGCACGCGCTTCTCGTGAGCGTGATGCGGCGATGTGTAGCGGCCTAGTTGCTGCACGTCTCTCCCACTTGCCAACGCACACGGCCTGCGCTGCTGAGGCACAACACATTTGACACATTCAAGGCAGCTTGCTGCGACTTGATCACCCAGCGCTCACCCACCGTGCCCAAGTCGCCGCGAGGACTGATGTCGAGTGGGGTTGTCTTTGCAAAGGTGATTTGCAAGGGGGTGAGTTGTGGTGTGCTTTGCAGCACCGTTTGATCGGCTTTGAGCACCAGTTGCCAACCACAGCTCCAGTCGGTGCTTGCGGTGGTGGCCCATGTGCAATCCCGCAAACGTGTGAATTGCAACGCCTCGCCGCGCTGTAGTGCACGCAGGCGCGCGGCTTGCAAGTCGTTCATCAGTTGGTCGCGTGTGGCTTCGACGCGGCTGCGTTCTAGCAAGCGTTGCCAGCTGGGGATGGCAAACGCAGCCAGCACGGCGAGTAGGCTGATGCACACCAAGAGCTCCACGAGTGTGAAACCTCGCGACAAGTCTGGTTTGGCGTGGGGATGTGGGGGTATGAAAAAACCTAGCGTTTGCATATGCAAATGCTAGGTTTTGAGGAGGCCTCAGCGCAGGACTGAGACTCGAAAACTACTTGCGAACTTCGTCCACCAAACTCTTGAAGTCGTCGATGTCTTCAAAGCTGCGGTACACACTGGCAAAGCGGATGTAGGCCACTTTGTCGAGCTTTTTGAGTTCGCGCATGACGAGTTCGCCAATGCGGGTGGAGGGCACTTCGCGTTGACCGAGTGCCAAAAGTTTTTCTTCAATGCGCTCAATGGCGTTGTCGACCTGCTCGGTGCTGACGGGGCGTTTGCGCAGGGCAAGGCCCATGGATTCGAGCAGTTTTTCGCGTTTGTATTCAATGCGGCGCCCGTCTTTCTTGACGATGTTGGGGAAGCTGACATCGGGGCGCTCGTAGGTGGTGTAGCGCTTTTCACAGGCGCCGCATTGGCGACGGCGGCGAATGGAGTCGCCGTCTTCGGACATGCGGGTCTCGACGACTTGGGTTTCTAGGTGGCCGCAGAAGGGACATTTCATGTGGTGTGTTCTCTTTTGCTGTTGGGTTGTCGTTGCGTTGGTGTACTTCTTTTGGGGCTGGGCTCGCTGAGGGTATTTGGTATTGGCCGCTTCCTCATGCTGGGGTACCAGAAATCGTCAGCGGCCAATACCAAACACCCTCAGTCTGCGTCATGCTTTGCTTCGCTTGCACATTTCACTCGCAAGGGGTGTGCAGCAAAGAGGAAACGCGCGAGAGAAATATTTCAAACTCAAACAGTGCGGGTTGTAGGTGCGGCGGGCAATGATTTCTGGTACCCCAGCATGAAGAGCCCGCCGTACCTGCAACCCGTGCCGTCTCCGGCGAGAACCCTTCACGAACGAAGAAGCAACCCAGCAACACAACGAAGACAAACAAAAACCCCCGACACACAGGACGGGGGTGGAAGGTCAGTTACTTGTAAACAGGAAACTTAGACGTCAGCGCATGCACCTTGGCTCGCACGGCTGCCAAGTTGGCTTCGTCGTGTGGGTTGTCCAGCACGTCTGCAATCAAGTTGGCGGTGATGCGTGCTTCTTCGTCCTTGAAACCACGTGTGGTCATCGCCGGTGTGCCAATGCGCACGCCGCTTGTGACGAATGGTTTTTCTGGATCGTTCGGAATCGCGTTTTTGTTGATCGTCATGTGGGCTGCGCCCAATGCGGCTTCGGCTTCTTTGCCAGTGATTTTTTTGGAGCGCAGGTCCACCAACATCACGTGGCTTTGGGTGCCGCCGCTGACGATGCGTAGGCCACGTGCTGTCAAGGTTTCCGCCACGATCTGGGCGTTCTTCACCACTTGGGCTTGGTACGTTTTGAACTCAGGCTGCATGGCTTCTTTGAACGCTACGGCCTTGGCTGCAATCACGTGCATCAAGGGGCCGCCTTGCAGGCCCGGGAAGATGGCGCTGTTGATGGCTTTTTCGTGTTCGGCCTTCATCAAGATGATGCCGCCGCGTGGGCCGCGCAAGCTCTTGTGTGTTGTCGAGGTCACCACATCGGCGTGGGGCACGGGGTTGGGGTATTGGCCCGCAGCGATCAAGCCTGCGTAGTGGGCCATGTCGACCATGAAGATGGCGCCAACTTCTTTGGCAATCTTGGCAAAACGAGCCCAGTCGATGTGCAAGCTGTAGGCCGATGCGCCGGCCACGATGAGCTTGGGTTTGTGTTCGCGGGCTTTGGCTTCCATGGCGTCGTAGTCGATGGCCTCTTGGGCGTCCAAGCCGTAAGACACCACGTTGAACCATTTGCCCGACATGTTCAGTGCCATGCCGTGGGTCAAGTGACCGCCTTCGGCCAAGCTCATGCCCATGATGGTGTCACCGGGCTTCAAGAAGGCCAAGAACACCGCTTCGTTGGCAGACGCGCCGCAGTGAGGTTGCACGTTGGCGGCTTCGGCGCCAAAGATGGTTTTGATGCGGTCAATGGCCAACTGCTCGGCCACGTCCACGTGTTCGCAACCGCCGTAGTAGCGCTTGCCTGGGTAGCCTTCGGCGTATTTGTTGGTGAGTTGCGAGCCTTGGGCTTGCATGACGGCAGGAGACGCGTAGTTCTCGCTGGCAATGAGCTCGATGTGGTGCTCTTGACGAGCGTTTTCGGCTTGGATGGCAGCAAACAATTCGGGGTCGGTTTGCTCAATCAAGATGTTGCGGTTGTACATGGCAGTCCTAGAGAGGAAGATGGTCCCAGCTAACAAAGAAGCAGGGCTGCCCAGGCGAACGGCTAATCACCCCCAAGGTCAGGGGCGGTGCGCTTCCCAGTGGTCATACATCCACGTCAGCGGTGTGGGGCACAGGCCCCGCACGCCTATCGCCAGTCGCGCACGGGGGAGAGTTTACCGCGCTTGTGGCGTGCCCTTAGCGGCCCGCATGGCGGGCGGGTTTACTCGTCGTCGTCCTTGCCAAAGGGCGTCAAACGCTGGGCTTTTTCCCACAAGCTCTCCAAACGCGCGGTGGCCGCCTCGGCTGCTGTGGATGGCGGTGCCGTGATGGGCACTTTCACGCCCTTGGCCACTTGCTGCAAGCGGGCGTGTTCGGCCAAGACTTTGCCGGCATAGCCTTGGTCGTCTTTCAAATTGC
>JBEEJP010000032.1:0-12220 GCA_041169125.1 Pseudomonadota bacterium | reverse complement strand
GAGGCCCAGTAGTTCAGACCTTTGGCTTGGCCGTTCACTTGGTATTTCAGTTTGGCCGAATCTGGGGCTTTGAAGGCGGAGACCTCGGTTAAACCTTCGCTGCCAGCACGTTTGTAGGGCGGCAAATCGATCCCGCTGGCGCTGCGTGCGGGCAGGCTCACAGACGCGGCGAGGTCTTGGCCAAAGTCGTCAAATTTCAACGGCTTGGCGCTGTCGCTCGCCTCGGTGTTGGCTTCGGCGGTGGGGGTGGATGTCGACTTGGGTTTTGTGTCGGGCGGTTGAACGGGCTCTGGCAACTGCGGCGCACGTGGGGTTGCCACTTCAATCTGGCGTGTGATGAGCGCTTGCGTGCGCAAGGGCTTGCCTGCATCGGGTGAGAACCACAACGGCATTCCCGACAACACCCACACATGCAACAGCAACACGCCTGACACCAAGAGGAACGTGTGTTTGCGTTGCAAATGGGGCAGTTGGACAGGCAAGGCAGTGGCGCGCATGGCGGGGCGGCGTTCTTTCATAGAATCGTGGCATGAAATTAGCCACATACAAAGACGGTACACGCGACGGCCAACTGGTGGTCGTCTCACGTGACTTGAGCACCGCGCATTATGCGACGGGCATTGCCACCCGCATGCAGCAAGCGCTGGATGATTGGGGCTTTATTGCGCCCCAACTGCAAGACTTGTATGAGACCCTCAACAGTGGCAAAGCGCGTCATGCCTTCCCGTTTGACCCCGCGCTGTGCATGGCCCCCTTGCCCCGCGCGTATCAGCGCTTGACGGGCGCTGCCTATGCCAGCCACGCTGCTTTGTTGGGTGATGCCGAAGGCAGCCTGGCTGTGCACCAATCGGCAAGCGACTCCTTGCAAGGGGCGCACGAACATGTGCTGTGTGCGAATGAGAACTTAGGCGTGGACTTCTCGGCCGAAATCGCGGTCATCACCGGCGATGTGCCTGTGGGCGCCACACCCGATGCCGCCTTGGAAGAGGTGCGCTTGGTCATGTTGTCCAATGCCATCACGTTGCGCCACGTGGCGGCGGATGTGCAAAACCAAGCTGCGGCTGCGTTCAGCCCAGTGGCGGTCACGCTGGATGAGCTGGGCGATGCATGGGACGAGGGCCAAGTGCACCTGACCGTGCAAGTGGCCTGGAATGGCCGCAAGGTGGGCATGTGTGATGCGGGCACCGACATGACGTACACCTTTGGGCAACTGCTGGCGCACGCCTGCAAAACGCGTGCGTTGCGTGCGGGCACGGTGGTGAGCAGCGGCACGATCAGCAATGCCGGCTTTGAGAAAAGCGGCCAAACCGAATGGCCCAAAGGCTATAGCTGCATTGCCGAAAAACGCGCCATGGAAACGGCACGCGATGGCCAAGCCACGACGGAGTACATGAAGTTCGCTGACACGGTGCGCATCGAGGCCAAAGGCAAAGATGGGCAGAGCGTGTTTGGCGCCATCGAGCAAGAGCTGTCGCCTCTGAGCGCTTGATCGGCGCGTTTCTCAAACAAAAAGCCCGCTTGGTTTTCAAGCGGGCTTTTTTGTGGGCGAGACCCAGTTTGCCGAAGGGCTTACTTCAGGTGCGCAGGGTCAGCACCCATGGCGTCAAACTTCTTGAAGTACTGGCGTGCCATGGCCACCACTTGTGCGTCGGTGGGGTGGTCGCTGGCCACGCTGTCCACCACATTCACATGGGCGTGGTGTTGCTTGCACCAGTCACGGAATTCGTCACGTGCTTTGCCTGGGCCGGTGACCAACACTTCGTGTGTGCCTTCTAGGGCTTTGGCAATGTCGGCGTACAAGTGTGCGGTTTCGTTGGGCTTGCCTTGGTGTTTGTGGTGTGTGCGTGACTTGACGCGTTGGCTCTCAACGTGCTCACGGTCAAACATCAACACGTGGGCTTCGTGGTGGTCCATCCAAACAACGGCGTGAAAAGTGCTCATGTGTTTTCTCTTTCTTTCTTAGGGGTGTTTGTGTTCAGCTTTTTCTTGGCAGCCAATGCAGCGGGCGGCTTCAGGGGCGGCGTTCAGACGCGCCTCGGGAATCGTGGCATCGCAGTCGATGCAGTGGCCGTACGTGCCAGCGCTCAGGCGCGCGAGGGCTTCGTCTATCGCGGCCAGTTCAGCGGTTTCGTGTTCGTTGATGGCGAACTCCAAATCGCGTGCGGTGTTGACCTGCGCGTCTGAGTCCTCGCTGTGCGCGAAGTGCTCGGCAGCCACTTCGGCTCGGCTGGCTTTGCCGCCGCGTTGCTCGGCAATTTGTGCCAACAAGTCGGCGCGTTGGGTTTCAAGCTTCTGCTTGAAAGCGGTGGCGTGTTGGGCGTCCATATGTGCTCCTTGTTGTGATGGGTTCATCATGCGCTTTTTTGTACGTAGCTTTGTTGACCCGTATCAATAGAAGGTCAGGCGTGGCCCTCTTCGTGTTGCAACAAAATAAAAAGTAAAAACCTTGATCTTGCGCAAATGATTTCAGCTGCACGCCCAAAGAGATTGATGAAGCTCACTCTTCGCATTAGGGCGACTACTTAAAATTTTCGGCATGCAAACTTTGCGCCGTTCAACCCAAATCACCCGCCTCGTGCTGGCGTGGTTTGCGTTGTCGCTAGGTGTGGTCATTGCATCGCCAGTGGTCAACCCAAAGGTGATGGAGCTGGTGTGTTCTAGCGCTGGCGCGGTCAAGCTGGTGGCTTTGGGTGAGGGCGATGCCAATGCCAACGCATCTGCCCACACCATGGATTGCCCGCTGTGCGTCATCATGGATGCGCCGCCTCCAGCTGTTTACTGCCACATCAGTCTTTCTTTGCCGCCCGCGCTGGTCGCATCTTGGGTGGCCACTTCTCGCACGGCACAGGCCTCTGCGCCACCACTGCCTTCACGCGGCCCACCTGCACACACGCTGTAAACATTTTCTTTTTTGCTTGCCAAGCTTGTTGCTTGCGCAGGCTTTGTTTGCATGTCAGGAGCTAGAAGATGCCGCATTCAACCGCGACTCAGCCCAAACGGTTTTCCATATTTCGCCCATTACGCCGCATGCATTTGGGCGTGCATTTGGTGTTGCTTGTGTTGTTGAAGATGGCCATCCTCACCGCCCTTTGGCATGCATTGATCAAACCTTATCGCGTTAGCGTCAAAGCTGACGAGATGGCGCAACAGCTCACAGTTCCGGCGGGCACTGCGCAGGAGAAATAAACATGATTGATTCTCAACTGGTGGATCTGTCGCGCTTGCAGTTTGCTGCAACCGCGATGTACCACTTTATTTTTGTTCCCCTCACGCTGGGTTTGGCGTGGCTACTGCTCATCATGGAGTCGGTCTATGTGATGAGCGGTAAGCAAATTTACAAAGACATGACCCAGTTCTGGGGCAAGCTCTTTGGCATCAACTTCGCCTTGGGTGTAACCACCGGTATCACCATGGAGTTTCAGTTCGGCACAAACTGGGCCTACTACTCGCACTATGTGGGCGACATCTTTGGTGCGCCGTTGGCCATCGAAGGTTTGATGGCGTTCTTCTTAGAGTCCACCATGGTGGGCTTGTTCTTCTTTGGGTGGAACCGCTTGTCCAAAGTGGGTCACCTCACGGTCACAGGCTTGTTGGCCTTGGGCTCTAACTTGTCAGCGGTACTCATCTTGATTGCCAACGGCTGGATGCAAGACCCCGTGGGCGCGCAGTTCAACCCCGTCACCATGCGCATGGAGCTGGTTGACTTTGCGGCCTTGGTGTTTAACCCCGTGGCGCAATCGAAGTTTGTGCACACCGTTTCGGCTGGCTACGTGACGGCATCACTGTTTGTGTTGGGTATTTCGTCTTGGTACTTGCTTAAACAAAAGCATGTGGAGTTTGCCAAGCGTTCGTTCCGCATCGCAGCTGCCTTTGGTTTGGCCAGTGCCTTGTCGGTTATCGTGCTGGGTGACGTGTCGGGCTATGCCGTGACCGAATCACAAAAATCCAAATTGGCTGCCATTGAAGCCATGTGGGAAACCGAGCCAGCGCCTGCCGCTTTCACCATCATCGCTTCGGTCAATGAAGCAGAGCAAAAGAACAATTGGGCCGTGCAAGTGCCTTACGCGCTGGGCCTCATTGCCACACACTCCACCACCGAAACGCTGCCGGGTATCAAAGAAATTCGTGCGGCCAACCGTGAGCGCATCGAGTCGGGCATCAAAGCTGTGGCCGCATTAGAGCAATGGCGCAAAGAACCCAACAGCGCGCAAGCTAAAGCCACGTTTGAAAAACACCAAGCCGACATGGGCTACGGCTTGTTGGTCAAGCGTTACACCAACGACGTGAGCAAAGCCACCCCCGACATGCTGGACCAAGCCGCGCACGACACCGTGCCCAAAGTGGCCCCCTTGTTCTGGAGCTTCCGCATCATGGTGGGCTTAGGCGTTGCCATGCTGGCTTTGTTTGCCTTCGCGTTTTGGGCCAGTTTGCGTGGCACGTTTGTCAAACAACCTTGGTTGCTCAAGTGGGCGCTTTACTTCATCCCCGTGCCTTGGATTGCTGCGCAAGCCGGTTGGGTCGTGGCCGAGTTTGGCCGCCAACCGTGGACCGTGTTTGGCATGTTGCCCACACATTTGTCGGTCTCTAGCTTGAGCTCGGCCAGTGTGTTGGGCTCTATCGCTGGCTTTGTGGGTTTTTATACCTTGCTGCTGATTGCCGAGATGTACCTGATGTTCAAGTACGCCCGCTTAGGCCCCACCGTTTTGCAACCTGCCTCGCACTAAAGGACACACCATGCTGGATTACATGACTCTCAAACTCATTTGGTGGTTGCTGGTTGGCGTGTTGCTGATTGGCTTTGCCATCATGGACGGCCACGACATGGGCGTGGGCACATTGCTGCCCGTGCTGGCGCGTGACGACACCGACCGCCGCGTGATGATCAATACCGTTGCCCCCCACTGGGACGGCAACCAAGTGTGGTTCATCACCGCCGGTGGCGCTGTGTTTGCCGCTTGGCCCTTTGTGTATGCCATTGCCTTTTCGGGCCTGTACTGGGCGCTGTTGTTGGTGTTGGCGGCGTTATTCTTTAGGCCTGTTGGCTTTGAGTACCGCTCTAAGCTGCCCGACCCGCGCTGGCGCAATGCCTGGGACTGGGGCATCTTTGCGGGCAGTGCTGTGCCTGCGTTGGTGTTTGGCGTGGCCTTTGGCAACTTGTTCCAAGGCGTGCCCTTCATCGTGGACGACACCATGCGCTCGTTTTACTCGGGCTCATTTTGGGCACTGCTCAACCCGTTTGCGCTTTTGTGCGGCGTGGTGAGTTTGTCGCTCTTGGCGTTACAGGGCGCGACCTTTGTGGCTCACCGCACCGATGGCGCATTGCAACAACGCGCCAAAGATGTGGGCCAAATTTTGGTGTTCGTTTTGATGGGCTCGTTCTCATTGGCTGGCGTGTTCATCGTCGGCATGGACGGTTACACCCTGAGCGCCATAGGCGACGTGAACCAAACCCTCAACCCGCTGATGAAAGAAGTCACACGTACCCCCGGTGGCTGGTTGAGTAATTTCATGGCCTATCCCGCACTGTGGTTTGTGCCTGCGCTGGCTTATGTGGGCGCTTTGGGCGCACTGCTGAGCCTCAGAATGGGCATGACGATCTTGGGCTTTGTTGGTTCGTCGCTGGCATGTGTGTCGGTCATCCTCACCGCAGGTGTAGCGCTCTTCCCGTTTGTGCTGCCATCCTCAGAAGCCCCCAACGTCAGCCTGACCTTGTGGGACTCGGCTTCTAGCCACTACACCTTGAACGTCATGTTTTGGGTCGCCCTCATCTTCACGCCCATCGTGCTTGGCTACACCGCGTGGGCCTACCGCGTCATGGCTGGCAAGGTGACCCGTGACTATGTGGCCGCCAACGACAAGTCGCTCTACTAAATTAACCAAAGGAAATTCATATGTGGTACTTCACATGGATCTTGGGCCTCGGCTTTGCCGTGTTGTTGGCGGTGGTCAACGCGCTGTGGCATGAGACCCGCGACGACAGTTAATTCAACTTAAGTGTTATTCAACGCCCGACTTGTCGGGCGTTGTCATTTATGAAGGTCGCCCTTTACAATCCCGCCATGCTTCGTCTACGCAACGCCCTCCAACTCACCCGCTTCGTGCTGGTGTGGTTTGCGCTGTCTGTGGGCGTGGCCATTGCGTCACCCGTGGTCAACCCCAAAGGGGTGGACTTGGTGTGCTCTAGCGCTGGCATGATGAAACTGGTGGTGCAGGGGGATGATGATGGTGTGGCCTCTAGCCTCACCATGGACTGCCCCTTGTGCGCTGGCATTGGTGCGCCACCCACTGAGTTCAACACCACGTTGACCCAGCCTTCCCCTCTCTCCTTTGCGTTGCTGCCCATCGAGGCTGCACGCATTGCCTCGGCCACTGCGCCACCTTTGCCCTCTCGCGGGCCGCCTACTTCGATTCGTTGATCCATCGCCAAAGCGTTGCTTTGGCTGCATTGCATGGTTTTGCGCTGCGCGCAGTAGGCCATGCAGTTGATTGACTTTCGAAGAGGTGCACATGCAAAACACCACCCGTTTAAACCACGGCCAACTGCTGGCATCAGCCGGCGAGTCGGCCAAACTGTGGCGCGTTAAAGAGGGCGTGCTTCGCTTAGACCAAGTCGCCCACGACTCATCCATCTTGGTTCAGCTCGTTTTTCCAGGTGACTTGGTAGGCGTTGAGGCTTTGTGTGCAGAGCCCTATGCGTACACCATCACTGCATTGACCAGCTGCAAGCTGGCCGCTGAATCCGTTGAATGTGACTACAACCGATTTGCCGCAGTGGCTCAAGGCTTTATGCAGCAGCAAGACCGCACGCGCGACATGATGCGCATGCGCACAGGCCCTGTGCGCGAACGCTTGGCGTACTTTTTAAAACTCCTGTCGCAAAACGCCAATGGCTCCACCCGCAAGCTTGAACGTAGCGAGTTGCCATCGCAAAAAGAAATCGCCGTCATTTTGGATGTCGCCAGCGAAACCGTGTGTCGCGAACTCAATGCGTTTATGCCTGCCAAGGTTTACAAGCGTGCAACACGGGCCTCGGTCGTGGGTGGTTTGGCAATGGTGGGTTGATCTATGAAGCTGTTGGCTCACTTATTCATGGCGTTGCTGTGTTTATTCCTCAATGCAAGCTACGCCCACGACTTCAAAGTCGGCAACATGGTGATCGATCACCCCTACGCCACGCCCACCTTCTCAGGCCAATCCACGGGCGCAGTTTACTTTCGCAATTTGCGCAACCGTGGCACAGAGGCAGATCGTTTGCTGTCTGCGCAAACGTCAGTTGCAGCGCGTGTGGCTTTGCATCGCATGCAAATGCAGGGCGAGGTCATGCGCATGAATGCCGTGCAGGCGATAGAAATCCAAGCCAAGTCTGAAATGCGCATGGGCCACGCCAGCACCGACGGCTATCACCTGATGCTCGAAGAGCTCAAGGCTCCGCTGAAAGACGGCGACAGCTTTGCACTCACTCTGCGGTTTGAAAAAGCAGGCGAACGCACCGTCCAAGTCCATGTGCAAAACCCGCGCAAAAGCGCGGCGCACGAACACAAACATTGAAACTAAAGAGAACTCTATGAAACTTCAAACCCTCGTTGGCCTGACGGCCGCTACCCTGCTGTCTGCTTGTGCCGGCCTTGGTGATTCCGCTTCCAGCCAATCTGTAGCGATTCAGTTTGCTGGCGCCATCAATGGCCAGCCATTTGCGTGTGGCCAAAGCTACGCGAATGTGGGAATAACCAAGTCCACCATTATCCCCAGCGATTTCCGCTTTTACGTGAGCGAGGTCAAGCTTGTGCAAAAAGACGGCACAAAAGTACCGGTGAACTTATTGCAAGATGGCGTGTGGCAATACCAAAACGTTGCCTTGATCGACTTTGAAAACGGCACAGGCCCTTGCCGCAATGGCACAGCTGCCACCAACACCAGCGTGCGTGGTGTTGTGCCCAAAGGTGAATACACCGGTGTTGAGCTGACCGTGGGCGTGCCCTTTGCGATCAACCACCAAGACCCCACGGTGGCGCCATCGCCTCTCAACTCAACTGCCATGTTTTGGAACTGGCAAGGCGGCTACAAGTTCATCAAGTTTGATACATCAAGCACAGGCATTAGCCCCAATAAACCAGCTGCTGCCAATGTGGTGGGGCCAGTGACGGGATATTCCGTTCATTTGGGAAGCACGATGTGTGCAGCTGCGAGTCGTACACAAGCTCCGCAGTCGTGCCAAAACCCGAATCGCGTGGTTGTTCGGTTTGATCAATTCGATGCTGCAAACAGCGTGCTCGTTGCAGACATAGGTGTCGTGCTTGAACAAGCCAACGTGGATGTCAATGCGCCGGGCTCTGCTGCTGGTTGCATGAGTGCTCCTGACGATGCTGATTGCCCACCCATCATGAAAGCGCTTGGCCTGAGTAAAGCCAATTCGCAAGCTCAACGTTTCTTGAGCAAAAAGTAATGACCGCGTTTGCCGTGGCGTAGAAATTTAGTAAAACGAAAGAAAAAATGAAACTTAATCCAATCGCTTTGCTGGTTGCGACCGCATGCATGAGTGCAGGCGCGCAAGAAATTGCTGAGATCACGGTGTCTGCCATGAGAACGCCTATGGCGCTGTCTCAGACGCCTGCTTCCGTGAGTGTTGTCACACAAGAAGACTTTACCGCTGCACAAGCAGCCACCGTTGGCGACGTGCTTCGCAAGTTGCCTAACGTTGAATTTGGTGGTGGTCCGCGTTCCGATGGCGAGTTACCCACAATTCGTGGATACCAAGGCAATGACATCACATTGATCGTGGACGGCGCACGTCGCAATGCCAACTACAGCCTAACCACGCCGTTGTTTCTAGATCCGTTTTTCTTGAGCCGTGCCGAGGTGGTGCGTGGCTCAACTTCCTCGCTTTATGGCTCTGGAGGTTTAGGCGGCGCTATGGTGTTTAACACCATCAGTGCGCGAGAGTTGTTAAAGGAAGGCCGCACCAGTGGCGTTGATACGCGTGTGGGCTATGGCTCTGGCGATAACTCCTCACGAACCAGTGGGCGTGTGTATGGAGTAAAAGACGATTTAGACGCAGTGTTGGCTGTGACTTATTCAGACTTTAATGAGATTGAACAACCTAGCGGTGCAAAGTTGACGCCGAACCGTGGGCACGGTTTTAATGCCTTGGCAAAGGTTGGCTGGCAAGGTTATGGTCTGACGCGTTACGAGTTTTCACATCAATCGTACAGTCGTTCCGCTTTAGAAGATAACAATCCACAGCGCAACAAGGCAAACTCTCCGTATATTCAGCCTACGCACAACTCACAGGCAGAAAGTGTTTTCCGATTTCTCAATATAGATCGTGAGAGTGGCTTAGGTTGGGATGCGAAGATTTATCAGACTACAACCACAAATCAACGAGACGCGTACAGAGATGCAAATGCAATCGGTGGCTGTACCTCAGTCCCCAATTCCGCTTGTCCTTATTGGAATTCTGAAATTTCTACTAGAGGTTTTTCAGTTCAAAATAATACAAAAATGTCTGACTATTCAAGCCACACACTGACGTATGGATTGGATGGTTTTGTAGATCAGTTGGCAACGATTCAAGGTTCGGCTGTAAACCCAGTAAATCCTGATGGGAAACGTCAAGTTTTAGGTACATTTGTTCAGGATATTTTCGTACTGAGTCAAGGTGTTCGCTTTGTTCCCAGCCTGCGCTACGACGAATTCAATGCCACTCCTTCAGATGCAAGCTTGAAAAAGTCAACCGATTCGCATGTGTCGCCAAAAGCTACATTGAGCTGGCAGGCCTCGCCCAGTTTGAATTTGTATGGCAGTTACGGCGAAGCTTTCCGTGCGCCTACGCTTTGGGAAATGTATACGAATAGCCAAGTGACTGGCTTCCGTCGGTTCCACCCCAACCCTGATTTAAAAGCGCAAACAGACACCACCTTTGAGCTGGGGTCCCGTTATGCACAGAAGGGTGTGTGGTCGTCTAAAGATCGTTTGAGTCTTTATGGTGCGTTGTTTGTGACCAAGGCGGACAATCTGATCCAGCAGGTGACCATTGAAGGTAGCGTTGGCGCTTACAACTCCAAGCTTCAATACCAAAACGTTCAGCATGCAACGCGTAAAGGTGGCGAGTTAGGTGCGGGTTATGCGCTTGA
Source organism: Pseudomonadota bacterium (assembly GCA_041169125.1). Lineage (GTDB taxonomy): Bacteria > Pseudomonadota > Gammaproteobacteria > Burkholderiales > Burkholderiaceae_C > Limnohabitans. The sequence goes on along the minus strand of JBEEJP010000032.1, from coordinate 2,090 downwards.
TTTATGGACAGTTGATGCTGGCTATAGCCGTGTACGCGTGGTTAACGATGACACTGGTGAGAATTTGTTTGCTTCCCCAGATAAGCTTACTACTCGCGTTTCGTATGTAGTGCCGCAAAGCCGAGTGAAATTGGTTTGGGGAATGACGGCGGTTGCTGCACAAGACTATGACGCCACGTCGCTCCGACGTCGTGCAGGCTACGCCACCCATGATATGAGCGTGACCTGGATGTCGGCAAAACAAGATTACCGTTTAGACGCTGGTATTTACAACTTGGGCAATAAGCAGTACGTGGTTTATCAATCCAGCAATGCTGATGCTGTGAATGCTTATGAAATGGGGCGCAATTACCGCATTTCATTAAGCGCATCGTTCTGACGATAGAAGTTGATGTTGGTTACAACTCATCGTCGCTGGCTAGTGCTGTTGGCTGGTTTGGCATTTTTTGTCTTGACAGGATTTGCTACACAGCAAGGCTATGTTTGGCAATTGCCAAATTGGGTACCTGTACCCATGACGCCTGCTGACAACCCCATGACCGAAGCCAAGGTTGAGCTAGGCAGGCACTTGTTTTACGACAAGCGTTTGTCTGCTGACCAAAGCATGTCATGCGCAAGCTGCCACCAGCAAGACAAAGCATTCACCGATGGTTTGTCGGTGGCCGAGGGTGTGACGGGGCAAAAGGGCGCACGCAGTGCCATGGGCTTGGCCAATGTGGCGTATCTGCCGGTTCTCACTTGGTCAAACCCCAACCTCACGGCGCTTGAGGTGCAAGCCTTGGTGCCAATGTTTGGTGAGCACCCTGTCGAGATGGGCATGGCGGGGCGCGAAAAAGAAATGTTCGCCCTGCTGCAAGCCGATCCGGTGTATCAGCGTTTGTTTGCCCAGGCCTACCCAGAAGAGGCCAGGCAAGGCAACGCCGTGCTTTACAGCTTGGCAACGGTGACGCGTGCCATTGCGAGTTTCGAGCGAAGCTTGTTGTCGTTTGATAGCCCCTACGACCGCTACACCTATGGTGGTCAAAAAACTGCCTTGTCTGCGGCTGCATTGCGCGGACAAGATTTGTTCTTTGGCGAAAAGATGGAGTGCTACCACTGCCACGGCGGATTCAACTTCACCGACAACGTGCAGCACAGCAAGCTGCCCATGGCCGAGCAGGGCTTTCACAACACGGGCCTGTACAACCTAGATGGCAAAGGGGCTTACCCCAAAAACAATCCGGGCATTCGCGAGCTCACGGGCGACGCAGATGACGAAGGTAAGTTCAGAACTCCCAGCTTGCGCAATGTGGCGTTGACTGCACCTTATATGCACGATGGGTCCATCCCAACGCTTGAAGCCGTTATCAAAGACCACTATGCCTTGGCCGGTCGCGCAGCCAAAAGTGGCAAAGGCCCGAGCCCCATGCGCAGCTCTCTCATTGCTGGCTTTGGGGTGTCTACACAAGAGGTGAACGATCTTGTGGCGTTTCTCAATTGCCTCACAGACGAAGAGTTTGTTCGCAATCCCAAGCATGCAGACCCGTGGGACAAGCCCACGCGCAATTAACCCTCAACATGCAAGCCAGCTCGACTCAACTTCGCCTGAGCCCACGCTGCTCAACCACCCCCAAGGTGCTGATGGCTGTGTTGGGGCTGATCGCCGGCATGTCAATTTGTATCGGCTTGGTCTTTTGGGTCATGGGTGCGCCCTTGATCTTGCCTTTTGCATTGATCGAGTCGCTGCTGCTCGTGGTTGCATTTGTGTGTCACGCCAAAGCGGTGTGCGACTTTGACGAAATTACTTTGACTGACCGCCATTTGGTGGTGCGGCAAGAGCGCCTTGGTCAAACCAAAGAGCACCAATTCACCCGAGGCTTGTTTCGGGTGTCGATGACCGATGGGCCGAGTCCGCTCGTGCGAGTGGTCGAGTCAGGCAGGCGCGTTGAGTTGGGCGAGTGGTTGCTGCCGCAAGAGCGGCAGTTGCTTCGTCAGCGGTTGTCTGACGCGCTGATGGCATCGCCCGCTGGAGCAAGAGAGGCTTTGTGACCGAAGCACAATTTGCTGAGTTTGGTCTCACGTTTGGCGTGACGGGCTTCATGTTGTACATG
>JBEEJP010000031.1:0-12263 GCA_041169125.1 Pseudomonadota bacterium | reverse complement strand
GCCGCTGCCACACAAGACTTGATGCGCGTGGGCGGTAAAGCAGTGGAAGGCACATTCGTGGTGTCTGGCCCCGCTGTGATTGCAGAGCAATTGCCTGACAGCCACCCCTCCAAGAAAGTGTCGATGGACTTCGTCAGCAAATTCGAAGCTGCCAACGGTCCTAAGTCACGCAACCAATTCGCGGGCCATGCCTACGACTTCCAAGTGACCATGGAAAAAGTGTTGCCTGCCGCGCTGAAAAAAGCCAAGCCCGGTACACCTGAATTCCGTGCAGCCATTCGTGATGGCATCGAAGGCATGGGTCGCACCGTGTTTGCACACGGCGTGATGAACTGGACCAAAGACGACCACTGGGGTTACACCATGGAAACAGGTGTGATGCTCAAAGTGGTGGACGGCCAATTCGCCGTCGAACGCTAAATCGCGCACAGCGTGAAATAAACGCCCAACAAGACGGCTTGTTGGGCGTTTTCTAAAAAGTAGTTGTCAGAACAGAAACGAGACACAACATGGATTTCTCAATCGCCAGCATCCTGATGCTTGACGGTGCCACCAACGGAGCCATCTACGCCCTTTTGGGTTTGGCCACCGTGTTGGTCTTCACGGTCACACGCGTCATCTTTATTCCTCAAGGCGAGTTTGTGGCTTATGGTGCATTGACCATGGCCATGCTGCAAGCAGGCAAAGTACCGGGCACCGTATGGTTGCTCATGATGCTGGCCGTGCTGGCTGCGCTGATGGAGTGCTGGAGCCGTTGGCACCACGACCGCAATTTGATGCACGGCATCAAGTCGGGCATCGTGATGGCCATTCCCCCTTTACTCATTGCATGCGTGACCCTCTGGGCCGCACCTCAAAATTTCCCCGTGCCTGTGCAAGCTCTCTTGAGCATTGCCGTGGTGGCCACGTTTGGCCCATTGGTGTATCGCATTGCGTACCAATCGCTTGAATCGGCCACACCCTTGGTCTTGCTCATCGTCTCGGTGGGCGTGCACTTTGCCATGACCGGTTTGGGCTTGTTGTTCTTCGGCGCTGAAGGTTTCCGCAACCCCAGCTTCTTGACAGAGAGCTGGAGCGTTGGCCCCCTCAACATCACAGGCCAAGTGGTCATCATCTTCACCACCGCGTTGTTGCTCATTGCAGCGTTGTGGATGTTTTTTGAACGCACCTTGTTTGGCAAGGCCTTGCGCGCCACAGCGGTCAACCGCACGGGCGCACGCTTGATGGGCATTTCTACCCATGCTGCAGGCCAGTTCACGTTCTTGTTGGCTGCGGGCATTGGTGCCGTGTCGGGCTTGCTGATTGGCCCCACCACCACCGTGTTTTATGACTCGGGTTTCTTGATCGGCCTCAAGGGCTTTGTGGCCGCTGTGGTCGCTGGTTTGTCGAGCTACCCCGGCGCCATGGTGGGCGCATTGTTTGTCGGTGTCGTCGAATCGTTTGGCTCGTTTTGGGCCAGTGCTTTCAAAGAGGTGATTGTGTTCACCCTGATCTTGCCAATTTTGCTGTGGCGTTCGCTCAGCAGTGGCCATTCTGATGAGGAGCATTGAGATGCGCCGCTGGTTACTTTTATTCGCTGCTGTGCCTTTGGTGGCTGTGCTGCCATTGCCTGATTTTTGGATTTTCCAACTCAACTACATCGGTCTGTACGCCATGACGTGTATGGGTTTGGTGTTGCTCACCGGTGTGTCTGGTTTGACGTCATTTGGTCAAGCTGCGTTTGTGGGCATTGGTGCCTACACCACGGCATGGCTCACGCTCAACATGGGTTGGTCGCCTTGGCTGACTTTGTTTGTGGGCTTGGCGCTCACGTTTATGAGTGCACTCATCGTGGGGGTCATCACCCTGCGCATGTCGGGCCACTACCTGCCGCTGGCCACCATTGCTTGGGGCTTGTCGCTGTACTACCTCATGGGCAATATGGATGCCTTGGGCAAGTACGACGGCTTGCTAGGTTTGCAAAGCCTCAATGTGTTTGGTTTTGACATTGGCCAAGGTCGCCCCTTCTTTGTGTTGACTTGGCTCATCCTGTTTGCCTCTGCCTTGTGCATGAGCCAGTTGCTCGATTCGCGTGCGGGCCGCGCCATTCGCTCGTTGAAAAACGGCACGCAAATGGCTGAAGCCATGGGCATCAACACCTTCCGTTACAAAGTCACCGCCTTCGTCATGGCAGCCTTGTTGGCTTCTGTCGCAGGCTGGTTGTTGGCGCACTTTCAGCGCACGGTCAACCCTTCGGCCTTTGGCTTGAAGATGGGCATTGAATACATGTTCATGGCGGTGGTCGGTGGTGTGGGCTACATCTGGGGTGCCGTGGTGGGTGCAGGTCTCATCAAACTGATGGACGACTACTTGCAAGTGCTGTTGCCCAAACTCATTGGCACCAGCGGCAGCTACGAAGTCATTGTGTTTGGCGTGTTGTTGGTGCTCGTGCTCAAGTACTTGCCCGATGGTTTGTGGTCGCTCGTGGCGCGCTACATGCCCCGCCGTGATCGCGAAGTGGATTGGGCCGATGCCGGCCACCTGAGCGAAACCCACAAACCCAAAGTGGGTGAACTGCTGCTGGATGTGCAAGACATTCGCAAACAGTTTGGTGGCTTGGTGGCGGTGAACGACATTCGCTTCCAAATCAACGCAGGACAAATCGTGGGCCTCATTGGTCCGAACGGGGCTGGCAAGTCCACCACGTTCAACTTGATCACAGGCGTGTTGCCTTTGACCTCGGGTGCGGTGAAGTTCCGTGGCGAAACCATCAGTGGTTTGCCTTCGCGTGAAATTTTGCGCAGTGGCATGGCCCGCACCTTCCAACACGTGAAGATGATTCCCGACATGACCGTGCTCGAAAACGTGGCCATCGGGGGCTACAGCAGGGGTCACACTGGCGTGCTCTCAGGCATGTTGGGCACCAACCATGAAGAAGAAAAACGCTTGTTCAAGCTGGCCCAACAACAACTCGAACGCGTGGGCATTGGCCACACCATGCACGAGCAAGCAGGCAACTTGGCCATGGGCCAACAACGCCTGATGGAAATTGCCCGTGCCCTGTGTGCCGACCCTGCCCTGTTGTTGCTCGACGAGCCAGCCGCCGGTTTGCGCCACAAAGAAAAACAAGCGTTGGCCGACGTGCTGCGTCAGCTCCAAGGCGAAGGCGTGAGCATCTTGCTGGTGGAACACGACATGGACTTGGTCATGCAAGTTTGTGACAAATTGGTGGTGATGGAATTCGGCACGCTGTTGCTTGAAGGCACCCCCAAAGAAATTCAAGAAAGCCCCGTGGTGCGTGCCGCCTACTTGGGCACCGAACACTAAGGACTGGCTATGACAACGCCCTTGCTCGACATTCGAGACCTCCACGCCGGTTACGGCAAAGCCGAAGTGCTGCACGGCATTGACCTGCATGCGGATGCAGGCCAAGTGATCACCGTCATTGGCCCCAACGGCGCAGGCAAAACCACCCTGCTCAACACCCTCATGGGCTTGTTGCCCACGCGCGGCAAGATGATCTACCGTGGCGAAGACATCAGCGACTACACGCTGGAAGAACGCGTCATGCTGGGCATTGCCTTGGTGCCTGAAAAGCGCGAGTTGTTCAGCACCATGACCGTGGAAGACAACTTGGAGCTGGGCGGTTTTCGCCAAATGCGCAGCGGCAACTTGCAATGGCGCAGTCGCATGGACGATGTGTATGACATCTTCCCTCGCCTCAAAGAACGCCGTTTGCAAGAAGCCGGCACGCTCTCGGGCGGCGAGCGCCAAATGCTGGCCGTGGGCCGCGCCATGATGTCGCGCCCCGATGTGCTCATGCTCGACGAACCCAGCTTGGGGTTGGCCCCACTGATCGTGAAAGAAATTTTCTCCATCATCGAAACCCTGCGTAAAACCGGCGTGACCATTGTGCTGGTGGAACAAAACGCACGCGCTGCTTTGGCTGTGGCCGACTACGGCTATGTGTTGGAGATGGGCGAAGTCAGTCTGCATGGCCCCGCCGCGGAATTGGCCCAAGACAGCCGCGTGATCGACACCTACTTGGGCGCCGCACGTAAAGACTAACTATGCCCCCACGTTCATCATTCCATGTATTCACTGCCCCCCATGGGGGCTTTGCCTCCTTAGGGGCGGCCCGTCAGGAGGCAAGCCAACCATGAGCCACTACCAACCTCGCTTAGATGACGTTCAGTTTGTGCTGCACGACGTGTTGCACGCCTCCGAGCGCATAGCCGCCCTCGCGCCTTATGGCGAAGTCGATGCCGACTTGATGAACCAAATTCTCGAAGAAGGCGGCAAGTTCATCGCCGAACAAATTGCCCCACTCAACCCAGTGGGCGACCACGTGGGCGCACAGTGGAAAGACGGCCATGTGACCATGCCCCCCGGCTTCAAAGACGCCTACCAAGCGTTTTGGCAAGCGGGCTGGGCCTCGCTGTGCACCGCCACCGACGACGGCGGCCAAGGCTTGCCCGCTGTGCTGGAGAGCGTGTTGTACGAATGGCTGTCTGCCGCCAACCACGGCTGGACCATGGCGCCCGGTTTGTTGCACGGTGCGTACGAGTGCATCAAGCACCACGCGAGCGACGAACTCAAAGCGCAGTACCTCAGCAAAGTCGGCACGGGCGAATGGCTCGCCACCATGTGTTTGACCGAGCCCCATGCGGGCAGCGACTTGGGGCTGGCGTCCACCAAAGCCGTGCCACAAGCCGATGGCGCGTATTTGATTTCTGGCACCAAGATTTTCATCAGCGGTGGCGAACACGACTTGACCGACAACATCGTGCACCTCGTGCTCGCACGCTTGCCCGATGCACCGGCGGGCCCCAAAGGCTTGTCGTTGTTCTTGGTGCCCAAGTTTTATGCCGATGGCACACGAAGCGCCGTGCACTGCGAGCGCATTGAAGAAAAAATGGGCATCCACGGCAGCCCCACCTGCGTGATGCGCTTTGACGAAGCACGTGCTTGGTTGGTGGGCGACATCGGCCGCGGCCTGAACGCCATGTTTGTGATGATGAACGCCGCACGCTTGCACGTGGCCTTGCAAGGCGTGGGCTTGCTCGATGCCGCTTGGCAAAAGGCCGATGCCTACGCCCACGAGCGTCGCCAAATGCGCGCGCCCCGACCTGCGGGCGACAAAGGTTCAGCGCCTGCAGATCTCATCATCGAACACCCCGCCATGCGCCGTATTTTGGACACGCAACGTGCGTGGGTCGATGGCGCGCGCGTGCTGGCCTACGAAACCGGCTTGGCACTCGACGAAGCCAAACACCACCCCGATGCAGCACAACGCGAAGCTGCGCAACGTTGGTGTGCACTCATCACCCCCATCCTCAAAGCCTCGTGTACCGACCAAGGTTTTCATGGCGCGAGCGAATGCTTGCAAGTGTTTGGCGGACACGGCTACGTGAGCGAATGGGGCATTGAGCAAAACGTGCGCGATGCCCGCATTGCCATGATTTACGAAGGCACCAACGAAATTCAAGCCATCGACTTGCTCATGCGCAAAGTGGTGAGCGATGGCGGTGCCGCCATGAACGCCATGCTCGATGCACTCAGCACCCAACTCTCAAGCGCCAAAGCGCATGAAGCTCACGTGCTTGAACTGTTTGCACAACTCAAAGCCACCACACAGACCTGCTTGCACGCGGCACAACAAGCCGATGGTCAAGTGCGTTTGAGCTGGATTGCCGGCGACTACCTGCGCATGGCCACCCTCGCCTTGTTGGCATGGAGTTGGACACGCATTGAAGCGGCACAAGGCAGCGACACACCCCGCTGGCAAGCGCCTGCACAAGCCTTGCGCGCGTGGGTGCTGCCAGAGTTTGCGATGCGTTCTCACATCATTGAGGCCCAACTCAACGCCTGAACATGACGCCTCGCCCTCAAAGCACGCCGCGTAAAACTGCCAAAAAAGCCACCACTGCCGTCAACGAGGCCGTGGTGTCCGACCGTGGCACGGCGTACCTCGAAACGCTCATGGGCTACAACGCCAGCCGTGCGTCACACACCATGGTGTCGCACTTCATGCGCGGGGTGCGTGAGTTTGATTTGCGCACCGTCGACTTCTCGGTGCTCTCGGTCATGGGGCATCAGCCCGGCGTCACCTCGCGTCAGCTGTGCCAAATTCTCAACGTGCTCCCACCCAATATGGTGGTGTTGCTACGCGACTTGGACAAGCGCGGTTTGATCGAACGCACGCCCCACCCCACGGATGGGCGAGCCATGGGTTTGTCGCTGAGCGCCAGTGGCAAAGCGTTGATCAAAAAAGCGGAAAAAGCTGCCAGCGATGCAGATGCACAAGGCACAGCACACCTCACCGCCACCGAGCGCAAAACGCTGGTGCGTTTGCTGCAGAAAATTTATATCCCCTCAGGCCTCTGACGTCACGGGGTAGAGTCCGCGCCCCTGCGCCATGAGTCGGGTCAACCCAAGCAATGCGTTGATATTGGGCATCGGCAGATGCAAATGTTCACCAATTTCCTGAACCACCCCCACCAAGGCATCCAGCTCAATGGTTTTGCCCGCTTCCACATCTTGGAGCATGGAAGTTTTGAACGACCCTAAGCTTCTTGTGACGGCATGCCTTGCCTCTGGGTCTTGCTCAATCACACACCCCATGCGATTGCCAATGGCTTGCGCCTCGCGCATCACAGCACTGCAAAAGCCCTTGACCAAAGGATCATCCAAAATCAAATCGCACGGGGCAAGCGTCAAGGCAGAGACTGGATTCATGGTCATATTGCCCCAGAGCTTGAACCAGATGTCGTGTTGAATTTGGGGCGACACCTTGATGTCGAAATCGCAGTCTTTGAGCAAATGGGCCACGTCGTTCACGCGTGTAGAGACACCACCTGCAGGCTCACCAATGATCAAATGGTTGCCTTTGATTTTTTCGATTCTTCCGGGCGCGGGTGATTGGGCACTCAAATGCACCACGCAGCCAAGCACATGCGATGTCGGAATGTGTTGCGCGATCCACCCCTGTGGGTCGACGGAACGAAGTTTCAGTCCGGCACATTCACCTTGGAAGCCATCGAAAAACCACCAAGGCACCCCATTCATCGCCACCAGAACCAGGGTGTGCGGCCCAAGCAAGGCATGGATCGTCGGTGCGATCGAGGCCAGCGAAGGCCCTTTCACCGACACGATCACCAAATCTTGTTGACCCAGCGCTGCAGGATTGTCTGTCGCCGTCAGAGGAACCGCATGCTCCGCGCCGTGTGCATCGACCCAGGTCAAACCACGGGCTTGCAGCTGCTTGAGGGTGTCGCCTCTGGCAATCGCCGAGAGCTCAACTGTGGAAGGCGCGAGTTTGCCCAAGTGCGCAGCAAATACACCGCCCACAGCGCCCATGCCAACGATGGTGATTTTTTTCAGATGGTTCATATGTGTTGGTTAACCTTGATCGACTTGAAGCCCGATTGTCGACACCAGTTTGCCATAACGCTCGTGTTCAGACTTTCAATAGCGAGCCGAGGCTTCAGGTTTCATGGGCCCCTTACGACCGCCCTTTAATTTAGTTGCATGCGCAACCATCAGTGTAAACACCTAGTTGCGCACGCAACTATTTAATGACAATACACGCTCACTTCCATCCACTTCTAAAAAGCGAGCACCTCTTATGTTCATTTTTAAACAATGCCTGCGCGTTGCACTGACGGCCAGCTTAGTTCTGAGCAGTGGCCTGAGCTTGGCACAGGGCTACCCCAACAAAACCATCGAATGGGTAGTGCCCTACGCACCGGGCGGCGGCACCGACACGGTGGCGCGCTCCTTAGGACAGGCCATGGGCAACGTGCTGGGACAAAGCATCGTCATCGTCAACAAGCCCGGTGCCGCCACCAACATCGGGGCTGAATATGTGGCACGAGCCAAAGCCGATGGCTATGTGTTGATGTCGGCAGACACAGGCACCTTGGCTGCCAATCCTTTCATCTACAGCAAGCTCAGCTACAACGCCGAGAAGGACTTTGCCCCTGTGGGATTGACCGTGCGTTTTCCCATGATCTTGGTGGTCAACCCCAGCGTGCCAGCCCACAATTTGAAAGAACTCCTCGCTTGGATCAAAAGCCAAAACAAAGGCGTGAGCTATGCCACCCCCGGCGCCGGTAGCCCACACCACTTGGCCACCGAGTTGTTCCGTGACATGGCACGCATCGACCTGTCACATGTGCCGTATCGCGGCGCGGCGCCTGCTGTGCAAGATGTGGTGGCAGGTCAAGTGCCCATGATGTTTGTGGATACCGCGAGTGGCTATCAATTCATCACCGCCGGCAAGTTACGCCCCATCGGTGTGGCCAGCACCAAGCGGGTGAAAAACTTTGAAACCATTCCAACCCTCAACGAGCAAGGTTTGAAAAACTTTGAAGCCTATGCATGGCAAGGCTTGGTGGTTCCTGCAGGCACACCTGCCGAAGCAATCCAGACACTCAACAAAGCCTTGTTGGCGGCACTCGACACCACAGAAATCAAAGCCCGCTTGCAAGTGTTGGGGCTTGAGGCAATCCCCAGCTCTCCCAAGCAAATGGCCGACTACACCGCCAAAGAGCGCGCCAAGTGGGCCCCGATCATCAAAGCCAGCAACATCAAAGCAGACTGACCACAGCACCACCATGTCTATTCAACTCGACCGGACCCTGACCTACCGCCTGCATCAGCTACACAAATTAACCGATGCAGACAGTCAGTCGCAATACCCAGAGCACACCGGCTTGTCCATGAGCGATGGGCGTTGCTTGTCCACGGTGGGTACGTTCGAACCGCTGTCGGTGAAAGAGTTGGCCGAAAAAGCCAACCTGAACAAAGGCCAAGCCAGTCGTGCTGCGCAAGCGTTGGTAGACCAAGGCTTGGTCCTCAAAGTCGACCACCCCGACGATGGACGAGGCGTGGTGCTCACCCTGACGCCCGCAGGCCGCAAGGTGTTCAAACGCATCATGGACATGGTGGCTCAGCGCAATGAAGACATTTTTGGTTGCCTGAGCGTGAAAGAACAGTCCACCCTGAGCACCATGCTCGATCGTCTGATCGCGCATGCACGTCCACGCTGAACCATCGCATCCCCCTTCTCGCTATGCATACACCTACCACCCAAGCTCGCCCTTCGATTTATTACAACTACGAAGTTTTTAAACCTTGGTTGCCGTCTGCGCATCCCAAGCCCACACGCCAACAGGTGGTCGTCGTGGGCTCGGGCCCTGCGGGCATGGTCACGGCCCTCGAGTTGGCACGCCACGGCGTTGCCAGTGTGGTGCTGTCGTCTGAGTTGCAGTTTTCTCAGGGCAGCCGCGCGATTTGCTTCACACGACGCTCGATGGAGATCTTGCAGCAAGTGGGCGTCGCAGACCGCATGACCGAAGGCGGTTTGCCTTGGCGTTTTGGCAACTCGTATTACCGTGGCCAGCGTGTCTTTCGCATGGAAGCACCGCACGATGCGGATGACCGATTCTTCCCCATCATCAATGTGCAGCAGCAATTCATGGAAGAGTATCTGCATGACGCCTGTCAAGCTCATCCATTGATCGACTTCAGATGGGGCAACAAGGTAAACCACGTCGCGCAAAAAGAGGGTTACGCCTTGCTCGAAGTGGACACCCCAGAAGGCACGTACGACTTAGAGAGCCAATGGGTGGTCGCGGCAGACGGCGGGCGCTCCGCCATTCGCACGGCGATGAACCTCGACATGGAAGGCACCTCCTACGAAGGCTTTTTCGTGATTGCCGACATCAAAGTAGACCTTCCCCTGCCCACCGAACGCTTGGCCTATTTCGACCCTGAGTGGAACCCGGGCAACACCATCTTGATGCACCGCGAACCCAACGGGATTTGGCGTGTCGACTACCAATTGCCAGCAGGCGAAACGCCAGAAGAGGCGCTGAAACCTGAATCGCTCAAAGCGCGCATTGATGCACAGCTGGCGATGATTGGCCATGCAGGCATTCCATGGGAGTTGGATTGGTCGTCGGTGTACTCTGCACGCACCTTGACCTTGCCCGATTTTGTGCACGGCAACGTGATTTTCACAGGCGATGCGGCGCATTTGTTGCCCATCTTTGGCGTGCGTGGCGCGAACACGGCATTCCAAGATGCCCAATCGTTGGGCTGGCATTTGGCCTTTGTTCTCAAGGGCTTGGCAGGTGAAAAGCTGTTGCACAACCACAGCGCTGAGCGTGTGGGCGCTGCGCGCGAAATCATTGATGAAGCAGGCAAGAGCACGCGTTTCATGACACCCCCCACGGCTGGCTTTCAACTGCTGCGTGATGCCGTGTTGTCACTCTCTCTCACCCAAGAATTTGTGCGCCCTTTGTATCACTGGCGCACATCGCGTCCGCATGCGTACACACACTCCATGCTCAACAGCACGGGGGACGATAACAACTTATTCAAGACAGGCCCTGCGCACGGTGCGCCGCCGCAAAACGTGCGCTTGGGCGCCAGTGACTTCTTGCTTGATCACGTGGGCGGTGGCTTTGATTTGTTGTACTTCACCGATGCACCGGCCATCCCAGAAGCTTTGCAGCACACCATTGCTGCCGCGCGCGCGCGCGGCATACCGCTCAAGGTGGTTGCTGTCGGTAGCACACAGGCGGTCAGCGGTGCAGACATCACTTTGGCCGATACCGATGGCCATGTGCGTACCCGCTACGGCATACCTGCCAACGGTGGCGCCTATCTGCTGCGCCCTGATCAACACATCTGCGCACGTTGGCTTACCTTGGATGCCACACGCTTGCAAGCGGCACTCAACACGGCACTGCCTCAGTAAGGAGAACACCCATGACCACCCCACATGCTTTGACCATTCCTGATTTGGAAACCGTGTACGACACCTTGGCCACAGCCATTGACCAAGTGGGCCCAGACAAAGCCTCTCTCTTTTTAGTCAAGTTGGCACTGCTCAACGCCAATGCATTGGCCGATGCCCATGTATTTGAAGCGCATGTGCAAGCCGCTTTGAAAGATCTTTAACTCACACAGGACACACACCATGCTGGTTCAAAAAATTCATCACGTGGCCTACCGATGCATCGATGCCAAACAAACCGTGGAGTGGTATCAAAAACACCTCGACATGAAATTTGTGCTCGCCATAGCTGAGGACGAGGTGCCCTCCACCAAAGCTGCCGATCCCTATATGCACATCTTTTTAGATGCCGGCGGCGGCAACATCTTGGCCTTCTTCGAATTGCCAAGCCAGCCCCCCATGGATCGCGACCGCAACACCCCCACATGGGTCCAACACTTGGCGCTGGAAGTGGATTCGGTCGAGACCTTAATCGCCACCAAGGCCAAACTGGAAGCCGCAGGCATTGAAGTCGTGGGCCCCACCAACCACACCATTTTCAAGAGCATCTACTTCTTTGACCCCAATGGTCACCGCTTGGAATTGGCCGCCAACACAGGCACGCCTGAGATGATGCGACGACTCGATGAGGTCAAGTGGGACATGATCAACGAATGGTCACGCACCAAGCGTGCACCCACGCATGCCGCGTGGATGCATGACGGCACCTACGAATGACACAAGGATGTTGACGCGATGACACGCTTGAACGAAACCCATGACCCTGCGTTGCGCAGCTGGTTGGCACATGCCAATGATGGCCAGACAGATTTCCCCATTCAAAACTTACCCTTTGCAATTTTTCGCCGAGACGGTGAAGCGTGGCGGGGTGGTGTGGCGATTGGCCATGACATCATTGACTTAGCCCGCGTGGCGCAAGCAGGTGTTTTTTCAGGGCTGGCGGCACAAGCGGCAGCGGCAGGTGCACAAGACAAATTGAATGCACTGATGGCATTGGGCCCCCATGCATGGAGCGCTCTGCGACTGGCCCTCTCTCGAGGGCTGCGAGAGGGGTCACCGCAACAAGAGGCGCTGTCTCAATGCTTGGTTGCGCAAGACGGTGTGGTCTACGATGTCGCGGCCCGAATTGGCGACTACACGGACTTTTACACCTCCATCCATCATGCGACCAACATCGGTCGCCAGTTCCGTCCGGACAACCCCTTGCTACCCAACTACAAGTGGGTGCCCATTGGTTACCACGGGCGCTCATCCAGCATTGTGGTGTCGGGACACGATGTGCAACGCCCGCTGGGACAGACCATGCCGCCCAATGCCAGTGCCCCTGTGTTTGGCCCATGCAAACGGCTCGACATTGAACTTGAAATGGGCATCTTCATTGGCACAGGCAACCCGCAAGGCGCAGCGATTGCGATGGGTGAAGCAGAAGACCATGTCTTCGGTTTGTGTTTGTTGAACGACTGGTCGGCACGCGATA